>JAADHA010000002.1 GCA_013152105.1 Oligoflexia bacterium
GACGGCACAAGCTGGCTGGGTTGGTTCACCGTAGAGTAGGGAGGTAGGGAGGCTGGCCCCACCAGGATCCCCTCAGAAGGGAATCTCATCCAATCGTCCCCCGGGGGCCGGCCCCGTCGATGGGGCGTCAGCGCGCAGGGTGGCGATCTCCAGCAGGCGCTGGGTGCGGCTGCCGTGCAGGCGTAGGGGCTGGGGCTGGTCGCTGAAGACGAGGTCGCCGCCGAGGTCGTAGGAGAGGGCCCGCGAGATCCAGGTGCGAAGGGCCCGGTGGGTCGGTGGGATGCCGTCGATCTGCAGGGAGATGATCGAGGCCGTCACGCGGCCGTGCAGGTTGAGGGTGCGTTCGGTGAGGTGGCTGGGTTCTTCCCAGGGTTGGGCGTGTTGGTCGTGTGCGACGGCGCGGCGGGCGGCCTGTTCGACCTGGTGGATCAGGTTGGCGTCTGCCACGGCGGGAGTGATGGACAGGTGAAGGGTCAGGCGCAAGGGGGCCATCGCGAGCGACTGAAGGACCGAGGGCAGGGTGGGTGTGGGCCATCCGCCCGTTGGGATGAGCAGGGCATCGGCGTCACCGGCGGCGTCCACCAGGTGCAGGCCGGTGGGCGAGGGGCACGGCGGCGTGGTGGCTTTGGGTGCGCGGAACCAACCCCAGGTGTCCAGCAAGGAGCCCATGTCTTGCGTGTCTTGCTGGAGGGATCGCAGGGCCGCCTTGGTGGTCTCGGCTCGGGTCGACAGGCCCAGCCAGGTCGTGGGGGGCAAGCCGCCACCCACCGCGGCGGCCAGGTGCAAGCTGGTCAGTTTTCCGGCGTCCTGCAACCAGGCGGCCAGGGTCGGTGCGGCCAGATCCGCGGTGCGCAGGTAGTCATCGTCGTCGCCGTCGGAATCGGAGTCGACGGCGGTCTGGCGCCAGGCAGTGGCTTGGGGCAGGCTCCAGTCGCCCATCGGGTGACTGCTGACTTCGGGCTTTGTCCACGGAACGGGCATGTTGACCTCGGGCTTGCTCACCAAGACTAAGCGGGTGGGAGGGTCTTTGCTGGACATTTGCCGGACAGCTTTCGTCCGAGTCTCAGAGCAGCGCGATGTCGATGTCGACCATGGGGCCCTTGCCGACCGAGACCTTTTGGGCGTACATGGCGGCCTCGGGCAACACCATGTCGACGTAGTAACGGGCGGTCTGCAGCTTGGACCGACGCATCGGGTCGTCTTCTGGCAAGGCCAGGGCGGCCTGTACCTGCCGACACCAGACGTAGCCGAGGGTCACCAGGGCGAACTGGTTGAGGTAGTTGCTGGCGACGGCCCCGGCGACTTCATTGTCCTTCATCGCGGCCATGGACATGGCCATGGTGGTCTCGTTGAGGCGCTTGGCTTCGATCTTGAGCGGGCCGAGGAAAGGCGCCATGCGTGGGTCGTCCTTGCTAGAGCGGATCAGCGCCGTGATCTCGCCGGCGAAGGTCTGCATCAGGCGGCCTCCTCCCATAGGCAGCTTGCGACCGACCAGATCGAGGGCCTGGATGTGGTTGGTGCCCTCGTAGATCATGGCGATGCGGACGTCGCGCATGAACTGCTCGACCGGCCAGTCCGCGGTGTAGCCGGCGCCACCCATCACCTGCATGGCCTCGGACACGTTCTGGAAGCCGCGCTCTGAGCCGAAGCTCTTGATGATCGGCGTGAGCAGGGCCACCAGATCAGCGGCCTTTTTCTGGGTGTCGGGGTCGGTGCTGTTGTTCATGACGTCGTAGTTGATGGCGATCCACGCGACCAGGCCGCGCAGGCCATCGGTGGTGGACTTGACGTTGAGGAGCATGCGCCGGACGTCGGGGTGGACCAGGATGTTGTCGGCGGCGTGATCGGGATCCTGTTTCTTGGGGTCGAGGGCGCGGCTTTGGCGGCGGTCCTGGGCGAAGGCCAGGGCGGCCTGGTAGGCGGCCTCGGCCAAGGCGACCCCCTCGATGCCGACGTTGAGCCGAGCGGCGTTCATCATCGTGAACATCGCCACCATGCCGCGGTTGGGGGCACCAACCAGCCAGCCCTCGGCGTCTTCGAAGTTCATGACACAGGTCGGCGAGGCGTGAATGCCCATCTTGTGATCGGTGCCGCCGCAGAACACGGGGTTGCGGCTGCCATCGTCCAGGATCTTGGGCACGATGAAGGCGCTGATGCCGCGGATCCCGTCGGGGGCATCACTGAGGCGGGCGAGGACGAGGTGGATGATGTTGTCGGTGAGATCGTGCTCACCGAAGGTGATCCAGGTCTTGGTGCCGGTGAGCTTGTAGTGATCGCCAAAGGCGGTGGCCTTGGTGCTGAGCAGCCCGAGGTCGGTACCGGCTTGGGGTTCAGTCAGGGCCATGGTCCCGGCCCATTCGCCACTGATGAGGCGCGGGAGCAGCGCTTCTTTCTGTTCTGCCGAGCCGTGCGCTTCGAGGGCGTCGATCAGTCCGGCGGTCAAGCCGGGGCTCATCGAGAAGCTCTTGTTGCAGGCGATCAGGACCTCGCTGGCCAGGGTCGCCAGGCAGAAGGGCGCGCCGAGGCCGCCGAATTCGGGGTCGAAGGGCAGGCTGGTGAAGCCGTTTTCGCAGAAGCCCTGGTAGGCCTGCTTGAAACCGTCGGGCACGAGCACCTGGCCGGTCTCGGGGACGAAGCGCACGCCCTGCTGGTCACCCGGGCCGTTGAGGGGAAGGAGCACGTCGACGCAGTACTTGCTGTACCCATCGAGCAGGTCCATCGCCATGTCCAGATCGAAGTCCTCGTAGCCAGGCAGGGGGAGGATCTGGCCCTGGTAGTCGAAGGTGTTCAACAGGAAGCGGATGTCGTCGAGGGGGGCGCGGTAGGGGTTCATCGATGGCTCCATGGATGGAAGGAGCCCTGGTAATGAGTCGGGGCGCACCTGCCACACCCCGCGAGATTCTGGCGCGCCAGATCAGACGCCCTCGCCCAGCCCCTGGTGCCAGCTCATGGTGGGCTCGGTCAGGCCCTTGGCCAGGCGATAGGCGCGGTAGTCCTGTTCCTGGGCCAGCGCGGTGCTGCGCTGCCAGGCCCAGAAGCGGTCGACGTGGTGCAAGACCACGGGTGTGAGGAAACCGTCGAGCGCCAGGGAGCGCAGCAAGCCAGGCATGACCCCCACCGTAGCGTCGACATCGGCCATCGCGTCGTGGGCTTTGAACTTGATCCCGCGACGCAGGGCTGCGTCTTCCAGCCGCTTGCCGCGCTGGTACTTGTCGACACACTTGACCCAGACCAAGGGGTCGAGGCCGCACAGGGGCAGCGGCTGGCGGTCCCGGTCGGCGAGCACATCGCTGAGCACGCCGTGGTCGAAGGGCAGGTTGTAGGCGCAGAGGATCTGCCCGTCGAGGCGCTCCATCAGCTCATCGAGGAGATCGTCGATGGTGGGCGCGTCCGCGACATCCGCGTCAGAGATGCCGTGAATGGCCGAGGCCGAGGCGGGGATCGGGGTCGGTGGACGCACCAGGCTGGTCCAGCGGTCGACGACGCGGTCCCCCAGCAGGCAGCGGCACAGCGCGATCTGTACCGGGTGTCGATCGCCCGGTTCCAGGCCGGTGGTCTCGAAGTCGATTACCGCGACCGGCGCGCCACGAAGGGCCCGGTCGGTGTCACATTGCAAGGTGGGCATGGGGTTCCTGCGAGGGCTTCAAGCGTTGGAGAGGTGATGGATCAGCAGGGCGATCGGCTCGGACATCGAGCTGGAGGTGCTGCAGCGCGGGGAGAAAGCCCGCCTGGGGATCCTCAGCCAGGTCCCGGTAGCGCAGCAGCAAGATCCGAGGATCGCGGTCCAGGCCCTGATCGAAGAAAGAGGAGTGCTGGACGAGCCAGCTTGGCCGTGCGATCTCGTCGTCGCGATAGACCCACACCGCACGAGCGTCGTGGATTTGTGCCAGCATCTGGCCGGCCCGATCACTGTCCAGCGGCGCGACGAAGACCAACGCGGTCTTGGGGTGCAGGCGCAGCAGCGTCACAAGAGCGCGGGTCGAGCGGAGGTGCCTGCGGTGAAAGGCGAGGGGACTGCGATCCTGGTAGACCGTGACACGGGGGCTGCTTGCCAGGACCCGAGCCAACAGATCGGTGCCAGGGCCAGGGCAGCCGAACACGAAGCGCGGCGGCTGTGGGTGCGAGCTTGTAGCTGGGAGATCGCTCCCCTCAGGACGGTTCCGTTGATCGCCTGCCGTGAACACGCGTGTGTTCCCCAGGGAGGAGTGAGTTGTGTTGGACCACTCGTAGATTAGCACGCGCCGCACGTCGCGCCGGCCTTGTTTTCGCGCTGTGCTCTGCGCTGTGGGGTCACCGAAGCAGGCCCTTTGCCGAGAGCGCTCGGTCGATCTCGACGGCGATCGCCTGGGCTCCTTCGGGCGAGACATGGACCTGGTCCCTGTAGTTGGCGGTCCCAGAGGTGCCGACCCAGCCGTCCTTGAGGCGGTCCAGGTCAACCAGGGGGACCCCTTCGCGATCAGCCAGGTGGCGGATGGCGACGTTGATGGCCGGGGTCGAGTCGGGGGCCAGGTCCCACTGCCTGGCCTGCTCCCAGGCCGACAAGGCCGGCTCTTGCTGGCCGTCGCGCCACAAGGCCAGACCGAGCTGCCACTGGAAGCTGGCGAGCTGTGGATCGGCGGCGACCGCCTGCCGAGCCAGCGCCAGGTAGTCCGAGCTGCGAGGCGACAGCAGCGGATCTTGTCTGGGGGGACCGGCGAGCGCCAGGCGATCCAGCCAGGACTCGGCTTGGACTCGCGTGATGTGGTGGAGCCCGGACAGCAGGGGCGGCGTCAAGGGATCGCGAGGGACGGTGAGCAGCACGACGGGCACTTGCTGGGAGCGAGCCCAGCGCAGCATGGTCTGCAGGCGCTCGCCAAAGAGACGCTCGGCCAGTCGCTTGCTGTCTTCGAGCACCTCGGTCGCCGGTGGGTCGACCAGGGCACGCGGAAAGCCGCTGATGTCGGCGGGGCGGCGATGGAGGGCCTGGAAGGCCGCCTGTTGCGGGTGAGCCGCAAAGTCGCGCAGCGCCATTCCGGCACGAGAGGGCAGGCGACCACCCAGGCCACGGTTCAGCAAGCCGTAGAGCTGGAGTTGTCCCAAGGCGGACAGGGCGTCGTGAGAGAGCACCGGATGGCGACCGAAGAGGCCCCCGTAGTAGGGCGCCATCGCGTACTCGTTGTTGCCGATGGCCAGCAGCAAGGCGTCTGGATGCAGGTCGATGGCGGCGGCGACCACGGGCATCAGGCTGGAGGACTCGGACCCGCACTTGCCAAAGTTGAGGACCTCGACCCCATCGCCGAGGCGGGCCTGGAGTCGGCCGGGCCAGCTATCCTGCGGCTCGTAGCCCAGGCCGAAGACGAAGGACTCGCCCACCGCGATCACCCGCGGTCGGTCCTTGTCGTGTGCGAAGTGCCGATCGCGCAGCAGGTCGCCGTGGCCGTCATCGACCGGGCAGAGCACCAGGTCTTCTTCGCTGCCGCACAACACGGGCACGTCCATGTCCCGACTCAGCGGGTCAAGCGTGCGCAGGTCTGCTCCGCCAAGGCGCACCCAGACCCGCAAGGAGACCTCGACCATGGCCAGCAGGCCGAAGGCCACGACCAAGCCCAGCAGCATGCGGCGCGGCAAGCTCAGACC
>JAADHA010000324.1 GCA_013152105.1 Oligoflexia bacterium
GTCCGGACAGGTGGGCACCGTTGCCCCATCGACCGTCCCATCCCCATCATCGTCCACCCCCCACTGCTGCAAGCCACCGAGAATGCCGCTGACGCCAATGGTCGCGGCGCCTCGGTCGGTTCCAGCGTCCCAGCGGGGCTCGCTGCCATTGGCGGCGCCGGCCGGGCTGGCGGGGAGCAGACCCGAGTCGATGACGACCACCTCGGGCGAGTAGGGGGTCAGCGTCGGGCTGGTCGCAGCGAAGAGGCGCCATGCTTCTTCGATCCCGATCATGTCGTAGGCGGCGTAGTACGACTTCACACCCTGCCACGAAGTGGCGACATCCTGACCGGGGCCGAAGCCTGTGGCGTTCGCCCAGACGGGAGCTTCAACTATGGCGTCGTCGACGTTGGCGTCAGCGATCAGGTAGTCGCACAGGTCGTCCCAGTCGCTGACCGTGGCCAAGGTGTCCCAGCTCAGCTCGACCTGCCAGGTGTTGGTGTCCGGCGAGAAGCCGACCTGGCTGTAGCCAAGCAGCGGGGTGATCGCCGTCACGGCCGCGTCCAGGCTGGAGCCTGCCATCGCATCTGAAGTGCTGCCCGTGAAGGACACCATTATGCGGTCGAAGAAGATGGGCCCAGGCCCTTTGGGGACCAGGGAGCTTGTGCTGGGCGCGGTGTAGTCGAAGTCGGCGGGTGACCCGGCCGTGCCGAAGCCCGTCCCGCTGACGGTCAGGCTGTCACCGGGATAAGGGTTGGACGAGGACAGGGAAGACAGGGTGGGCGCGTCGATGTCGGTGCTGCTCCACAGTTGATGGCGGCCCGAGCCGAGGGCTGTCTGTACGACGATATGGTGAAAGCGCCCGAGAGAGGGCGACATCATGGCTCCAAGAGGACTGATTGGGATGTTCACGCCACCGACGCCCCACCCTTGGGGAAGGAAGCCTTGGCGTCGACCACGCTACCAAGCTGGCTTCTACGGTGTCAAGGTCGCGTGCGCGGCGCGATCACCCGTTGCCCGCCCCCTCTCCCTCCAGCCCAAACCCACACCCCCATGGCACCGCGAGTGGCTCAGCGGCTACGCTGCTCACCATGAAGCTCCTCACCTCGACCGTGCTCGCTGCCCTGCTGGCTGGGACCGCGCGCGCCCAGGACGACGGGATCGCGCTGGACCCGCCGGTCCCCATCGCCGGTGATCCGTGGAATGCCCAGGTGACGGCCTGGGCCCTGCCTCCCCAGACCACCAGCTATCTGGTCCAGGATGTGCCACGCCTGACGTGCCCCGTGACGCTCGTAATCCAGCCGGACGGCGCCGCGGTGGCGACGGCAGAGACCTGCCCCGAGACGATGCGCCAGGCGGCACTGACCGCGGCGGCCATGTGGACCTTCTCGCCGGTGGAAGCCTCGGACCAGCCAAGCACCGCGCAGATCCGCTTCGTCGTCCGCTACAACGCCGCCCTGGGTGCGATGACCCTGTTCGCCGAGCTGGACCCGGGTAGCGATCATCCCTACGAAGAGGGCCGGCCCGGCCTGAAGCTGATCCGACCGGCTACCCCGACCAAAGCCCTGGAGTTCAAGCTCAAGGGCAAGCAGCGCAAGGCGGGGATCGAGCCAGCGAACTGCTCGCTGCGAGCGCGGGTCACGGCCGATGGGCGGGTCACCGAGTCGTTGGTGGTCGCCTGCCCGGACGCCCTGGCGAAGGACGCCCAGGCGCGCGTAGCCAAAGCGCGCTTCCTGGCGGGTCGGGTCGACGGCCAGGTGGTGGAGGACGTGACCGACGTGGTCGTGCGGTATTACTAGACCTCGGCCCGCGCTGGCGATCCTGTGTGCCTGCGTCGCCCTCTGCTGCGGACTGGCCGCGTGGAAGCCAGGGCTGTTTTTCGTCGACGACGCCTGGTTCTACCTGCAGATCGGCCGCAACATCGCCTTGGGCGCGGGCAGCACGTTCACCGGGCAGGGCGCGACGAACGGCTACCACCCGCTGTGGCAGGCGATGGTCGCTGGCCTCGCGTGGCTGTCCGGCGGCGAACGGAGCAGCCTGCTGCACGCCGTACTGCTGACCCAGTGGATGTGCGTGGCGGTGGGTCTGTTCACCTTGATCAGGGTGGGCCGTCGCGCGGGCCTGGCCTCTCCCGAGCTGTTGGTCATGGCCCTGATCCTGGGGCTGTTCTCGGACCGGGGCTGGGGAAGCGAGGGCATGCTCAACCTGGCCATGCACGGCGTGGCGCTGTGGGCCTGGCAGCGGGCGCTGGGTCGACCCAGGCCGGCCACACTCTTCGGTACCGGCCTGGTCGTCGGCCTGCTGGTGCTGTCGCGTCTCGACGTGGTGTTCCTGGCGGTGGCCCTGTGGGGGCTCAGCGCCTGGCTGCTGTCGGACAAGCGCTTGCTTGTGTGGCTGGGCCTGGGGATCGCCCTGCCGGTGCTGGCCTACTTGTGGGCTGACTGGCTGGTCTTCGGCCAGGCCCTGCCGATCTCGGGCACGATCAAGTCGACCTTCCCACACCTCGCGCTCAGCGACCCCCTGGGCAAGCTGGGCGTGTTGGGCGTGCTGGTCTGGGCGCTGGGGCTGGTCGCGCTGGTGTTGGCGAGCCGGGCCGACACCCGGACGCGCCCACTGCTGGCGGTGCTGGGCCTGGGAACGCTGCTGCACGGCGCCTACACCGCGCTCTTCACGGCCCCCAACTGGTCGACCGATGTCGTCTACTACTATGTCACCGGCGTGATCAACGCGGGCTTCTGCTTCAGTGAGCTGGCCCGACGCGCCCTGTGCAAGCTGCCCAGCCTCTCGCCAAAAGCCAAGCACGTCCTCGTCGGGGTCCTGGCGGTGATCCCGGCCCTGGGAGGCACGGGTCGCGCGGTCCGCGGTGCTGTCGGGGCCAGCGGCGGCACTGAAGCCCTGGCCCACTGGCTCAAGGCGAGCTTGCCCCCCGACGCTCGCATCGCCACGGTCGACGCGCCCGGTCGGCTGGCCTGGGCCTCGGGCCTGCCGGTCTTCGCCTTGGACGGCCTCACTGAGCCCCTGGACTTCGACGAGGCCCTTCAGCGCCCCGACCTGCAGGCGTGGGCGAGGCGCACCCGGATCACCCACATCGTGAGCCAGCGGACTCGCTACGACGCCCCATGGGCGCTGGTCGAGCCGCGGGCCGGGGGCTTGCGCATCACGGTCCGCGCGCCGGCATCCGGGGTCGAGGTCGGCGTCCTCGATCTGCCCGACCCGCCCCTGGTGGACCTGTGTGACCTGGTCTCCACAAGCCCCTGCCTGGACCACATCGGGGTCTGGGTCTGGCCATCCTCCTGACACAGACCCCGCGTCAGGCGCGACGCTCGGCCAGGATCGCGGCGCGCTCCTCCGCGCTGACCGGCACCACGTAGTCGCCAGTGAAGCAGGCATCGCAGAGGGGGGCACCGACCACGCGGCGCATGGCCTGCACCGAGAGGTAGCTCAGGCTGTCCGCCCCGAGCATGGCGCACAGGCGAGCCTCGACCTGGTCCGCGGGCCAAGCGGCGGCCGCCAGTTCATCGGCGGTGGGCATGTCGATGCCGTAGAAGCAGGGGTGGCGCACCGGCGGCGCGAAGATCGCGACGTGGATGGCCTTGGGCTTCAACTGGCGCAGCATCTCCACGATGCGCCCCATGGTCGCGCCCCGGACGATGGAGTCATCGACCAGGATCACGCGCTGGCCCTCGAAGATCTCGGAGATGGGGTTGAGCTTCAGCCGCAGCGCAGCGGTCCGACTGGCGGCGTCGGGCATGATGAAGGTTCGGCCGCTGTAGCGGTTCTTGATGAAGCCTTCCCGATTCTTGAGGCCCAGTTCCTCGGCCATGGCCATGGCGGCGGGGCGGCTGGTGTCGGGCACCGCCACGACCAGGTCGGCTTGCAGACCCTTGGCGGCCCACTCGCGGGCCAGCTCGCGGCCCATCCGCCAGCGGGTGCGGTTGACCCGACCGTCCACCATGACGCTGTCGGGCCGTGCGAAGTAGATGCGCTCGAAGACGCAGCGACGCGGCTGCGCCGGCACCACGGGCAATAGCAAGGCCGGCTGACCGGCGCGCAACAGCAGGAGCTGGCCGGGTGGAATGTCACCGACCAGGCGCAGGCCGGCGACGTCCAGGGCGACCGACTCGCTGGCCGCCATCCAGGCGCCGTCCCCGCCTTGGCCGTACACGCCGGGCCGGATGCCGTGCGGGTCTCGAAAACACACCAGCGTCTCTTGTCCGTCCACCTCGAGCAGGGCGACCACCGAGTAGGCGCCGCGAACCCGATGAAAGACCGCGCGAACCGCCTTGACCAGATCGGCCGCGGTGTGCCGGGCAGGGCGCAGCGCGGTCAGCTCTTGCGCCAGCACCAGCATGATGGGCTCGGCATCGCAGTGCGACAAGACGTGCAGGCCGGCCGAGGCCAGGTCCTGGCGCAGCTCGGGCACGTTCGTGACGTTGCCGTTGTGGGCCAGCAGAATGCCCGGTCGTCGAGTCAGGAAGGGCTGGGCATCTTCCGAGGTCGAGATCGCCCCCGCCGTCGGGTAGCGCACATGGGCGATGCCCGCCGTCCCGTCCCAGCCTTCGACCGCGTGCGTCGGCACCGCCTGGGAGACCAGGCCCATGCCCTTGACCAGATGGAAGCGAGGCCCGACCCGCGTGCCCAGACCCGCGGCGTCCTGGCCGCGATGCTGGATCGACTGGAGGGCCACCAGCAGGGTCGCCGCCACAGGCCCGTTGCTCACCATTCCCACAAAGCCACACATGCGTCTCTCCTGTCGAGGGCGCGCACTATCCCGACGATGGAGACTGGGGCTGGCCGGCTCGCTGGCGCACCCGCGCACTCGAGTCGTCCCGAGCATGAGCCAAGGCGATGTGTCCAGGTTTGGTGGCCGCCAACAATCGGGCGGCGGTCCACCGCACAAGCTCTTGTTCGTCGCCCAGCCCCTCGACGAGAAGGTCCACTTGCACCGGATTCATCCGCGCGGCCGCCTCGAGCACGCAGATCTTGCCGTCAATGGTCGCGTCCGGCGACCAGGCCCGACGGGCGTCCTGGAGGTAGGCGACCCAGGGGATCCCCTCCTCACCGGGCAGATCCCGAGCCCACAGGCCCGCGATACGCAGGTGGCCGGACTGCAGCGGCTCGGCCAGGGCTCGGGTCTCTCGGCGAGCGAGCATCCGTGCCACCGTCTCGACGCGCGTGGCCAGGTCGTCGTCACTGGATCGAGCGGCCATGCGCCAGGCAACCGCCGCGCGAACATGAGGCAGCGCGTCCGCTGGCACGTAATCCAGCGGGGTGCCGCTCACGTCTCGTACCAGGCCGTAGGACAAGAGCATGGCCTCGGCCCAGGTCCGACCGACGACCCGGTCGGCCAGGATGGGGTCCGCCGTGCCAACGCGAGCCCGGAGTTCGCGCACGCGGCCGGCCAGCCTGGACCAGGCATCCGCGGCCGGGGCCTCGGCGGATGGGGCCATCGACGCAAGTCGATCGACGACCTCGGCGAGACAAGGGGTGCGATAAACGCCGGCGCCCAGACAGAGCTCGGCAGCCTCGGGGCAGGCCGCGGTCTGGCCAGCCCGACAGCCGCTAGCTGCCGCCTGGAACAGGCAGACCTGGCGCCAACGCGGCGCGGGGACCGTGGCGCAGAG
>JAADHA010000289.1 GCA_013152105.1 Oligoflexia bacterium
CCCTGGTCGGTCGGCCCTCAGCCCAGGTGCGCTTCACCAGCGGCGCCACCGAGAGCAACGCCTGGGCCCTGCGCGGCCTGGCCGCCGCCGCCCGCGACCGCGGGATGACGCAACCCAGGATCCTGGTCAGCGCTGTCGAGCACCCCAGTGTCCTGGCCTGGGGCACCGACCGGATCCCGGTCAGCGCCACTGGCCTGGTCGATCTGGACGCACTCCGGGACCTGCTTGGTCGCCACCAGGGCCAGGTGGCCGCGGTCAGCGTGATGGCGGCCAACAACGAGACCGGCGTGATCCAGCCGATCCACTCCATCGCTGAGCTGTGCGCCACCGCGGGCGTGCCGCTGCACTGCGACGCCTCGCAGATCCCCGGCCGCGTGCCCTTCGATCTGTCGGCCCCCCTCCTCACCCTCTCGGCCCACAAGATGGGGGGTCCCAAGGGCGTCGGCGCGCTGGTCTGCGCCAAGCCACCGCCCGCCCTGCTCAGGGGCGGTGCCCAGGAACGCGGCTCTCGGTCCGGCACGGTGGCGACCCCGCTGGTCGTGGGCTTTGGGGTGGCGGCTGAACGCGGTGGCCTCATGTCCACCCAGCAGCGAGATCGTCTGGAGGCGGCCTGCGAGCGCCTGGGCGGCCACGTCCTGGGCAAGGGCGCACCTCGCCTGCCCAACACCTGCACCGCGATCTTCGACGCGCCGGGGGACCTCATCGTGATGGCCTTGGACCTGGAGGGGATCGCGGCCAGCACCGGGTCGGCCTGTGCCTCGGGGGCGGCTACTGACAGCCACGTGGTCCGCGCAATGGGCCTCTCTGGCGTTCCGGTCCGCTTCTCCCTCGGCCCGATGACCCAGGTAGATGCCGCGATCCAAGCGCTGGAACGGGTGCTGGGGCGGATCAGGGAGATCGGGGAGATCGGATGGGAGCCGGCATGAAGGTCTGCGTGGCGCTCAGCGGGGGAGTGGACAGCTCCACGACGGCCGGCCTTCTCGTCGAGCAGGGGCACGATGTCGTCGGGGTTCATATGAAGCTCCACGACACGCCGGACTCGAGCGCCGGTCAACCGGCCAAGCACTGCTGTGGACTCGACGACGCCCTCGATGCCCGCCGGGTCGCGGCGACCTTGAACGTGCCCTTCTACGTCATGGATCTCCGCGACACCTTTCGCCGGGCGGTGATGGACGACCTGGCGGACACCTACCTGGCAGGCGCCACGCCCAACCCCTGCATTCGGTGCAACGGCGTGCTCAAGTTCAAGGTCCTGCTCCAGCGCGCCCGCGCCCTGGGCTGCACCCACCTGGCGACCGGTCACTACGCACGAATCTCCGCCCAGGGCGGGCTGCAGCGCGCGGTCGATCAGGACAAGGACCAGAGCTACTTCCTGTTTCCCGTGACCCGGGCGGCCCTCCAGTCGACGCTCTTTCCCCTGGGTGGCCTGACCAAGCCCCAGGTCCGCGAGCATGCCGCTCGCATGGGACTGTTGACCGCACGAAAGCCGGAGTCCCAGGAGATCTGCTTCGTGCCGGATGACGACCACGCCCGCTTTGTGCGGGAGTACCGCCCGGGCGTGGCGGGCGCTGGCGAGATCGTCGACCAGGCTGGCCACGTATTGGGTCAGCACGACGCCTACTTCCGCTTCACGATCGGTCAGCGACGCGGCCTGGGCGTGGCCACGGGCCAGCCGGTCTACGTGCTCTCCATCGACCCGCAGACCCGCCGCGTGGTGGTTGGGCCGCCCGACCGCTTGCTCCACCGTGAGTTGGACCTGCGCGGCTTCGTCTGGCAGCGCCGTCCCTTGCCCGGCGAGACGATCCTGGCCCGCGTGCGCCACCGTGGCACGCTCCTTCCCTGCCGAATCAGCGCCGAGGGGGCCGATGGCGCGCTGCACCTGTCTCTGCTGGCTCCAGCCCGAGCCGCGACCCGGGGCCAGGCGGCCGTGCTCTACGCGGGTCAGGACGTGCTGGGCGGCGGTTGGATCCATCGGGTTAGCGGCTGAACCCATGGCAACACCCAACCTCTACCTGACCGCCTTGACGCACAGCTCCTGGGCCAATGAGCACGGCGGTGAGCACAACGAGCGCCTGGAATTCCTCGGTGACGCGGTGCTCCAACTGTGCATCAGCGACCTGCTCTTTCATCGGCTGAGCCGCGAACGTGAGGGCGTCCTCACCCGCGCCCGCAGGCACCTGGTCAATGGAGAGATTCTGGCAGCGCTGGCCCTGGACCTGGGACTGGACCAGGCGCTGCGGATCGGTTCGGGCGAAGAGACCATCGAACCCAAGCCCCTCTCCGGTGTCTTCGAGGCGATGCTCGGCGCGGTCTACCTCGACGGTGGGCTGCCGGCGGCCATGGCGGTCGTACAGGCCACGGTGTTGCCTCACCTCGCCGACAACCGCGACCGCCGCGACCCCAAGTCTCGCTTGCAGGAGTGGTGCCAGCAGCAGCACTCTGGAGCGCTACCGACCTACGAGGACATCGGCCAGGAGGGCCCCGACAACCAGCCGCTGTGGAGGGTGCAGGTCCGAGTCGATGGTGAAGTGCTCGGCCAGGGCGCGGCACGCAAGAAGAAGTACGCCCACCGGGCGGCGGCGAAGCAGGCGCTGGACCGGCTGGGGCTGGACGACTCAAGCCCGTGAGTGTTCCACGCCGCAACGGCCCGAAGATCGCTCCGCGACGGACGACAGGCCGGTGGTTACTGGGCAGCCATGACCTCTTCGCCTCCTGAATCGCCCGCCGCCGTGCCCCATCGCTGTGGCTTCGTGACCCTGGTCGGACGCCCCAACGCAGGCAAAAGCACACTTCTCAACCAGGTGCTGGGCCAGAAGCTGTCGATCGTCTCGGCCAAGCCGCAGACGACCCGCAACCGGCTGATCGGCATCCATACCGAGCCCGGTCTCCAGGTGATCCTGGTCGACACCCCGGGGATCCACGTGGCGCGTAGCCGCCTGAACAAGGCCATGGTCCAGGCCGCGGTGACCTCGCTGGGCGACGTCGATGCCGTGTGTTGGGTCATCGACCTGGTGCCCGTGACCGCCGCCGCACGCAAGGGACGCGCACCGCTCTCCAGGGGCGAGCAGGCCCTCGCCCGGATGATCGCCCAGGCAAACCCTCCCGCCCTGACCGTCGCGCTCAACAAGGCGGACCTGGTCAAACGCTCCTGGATCCTGCCGGTAATCCAAGCGGTTTCAGCGCTCCTTCCCGACGCCCAGATCGTCCCGATCTCGGCGCTCAAGGGGCTCGGCATCCCAGAGCTCATGCAGCAGTGGCGCGCGGCCTTGCCCGAGGGACCCGCTGTCTTCCCCGCCGACCAGGTCACCGATGCGCCCGAGCGCTTCATCGTGGCCGAGCTGATTCGCGAGAAGCTCTTCCACCTGACCCAGCAAGAGGTCCCATACAGCACCGCGGTGGAGATCGAGCTCTTCGACGAAGAGCAGCGGGACACGGAACGGCCCCGGGTTCACATCATGGCGCGCATCTTCGTCGAACGGGACAGCCAAAAGGGCATCGTCATCGGCAAGGGCGGCGCCATGCTCAAACAGGTCGGCACCCTGGCTCGCCACGAAATCGAGCGCCTGCTGGGCGCCTCGGTCTTCTTGGAGCTACACGTCTCGGTACGCCCCAAGTGGACCAGCTCGGGCCGCGCACTTCGTGAATTCGGCTACGAGTAGCCCGGTTGCTTGGCCCGGCTGCTGCACAAACAGGCACTGACATGATCCCCGTCATCGCAATCGTGGGCCGCCCCAATGTGGGCAAGTCCACCCTCTTCAATCGCCTGATCGGTCAGCGCAAGGCGCTGGTCGATGACCGCCCTGGCGTGACCCGCGATCGCAACTACGGTATCAGCGACGCGCTGGGCCGCGAGGTCATGATCATCGACACGGGGGGCTTCGAGCCCGAACCCGATGACGATCTCTTCAAGGTGGTCTCCGCCCAGGCCGAGTTGGCCATCCACGAAGCCGACGTGATCCTCTTCGTCGTGGACCGCCAAGCCGGGCTGACCCCCGCCGACAAGCTGGCTGCCGATATCTTGCGAAGACGCGCAGGCGAGCGCAAGGGCAAAGCAGGAAGCCCCGGAGAGACACGCATCCTGTTGGTGGTCAACAAGTGCGACAGCGCCATGCACGACGACGACGCCGCCGAGTTCTGGAGCGTGGGCATCGCCAACCTGTCGACGATCTCCGCGGAACATGGCCGAGGCGTCTACGATCTGTGGGAGTCCATCGTGGCGCTGCTCCCCGATCCGGTGGCCCCAGACGACGCCGACAGCGCGGCCGACAGCGCGGCCGATAGCGAGATCCGCATCGCGGTCCTGGGGCGCCCGAACATCGGCAAGTCCACCCTCATCAACCGCCTGCTCGGAGAAGACCGCCACGTCGTCCACGACAGTCCGGGCACGACCATGGACTCGGTCGACAGCGTCCTTGACGTGGGGGACCGTCGCTACCGACTGGTCGACACGGCCGGCGTCCGGCGCCGCAGCCGCATCGACGACCAGGTCGAGACCTGGGCCAGCCTGCGGGCGATCCGCACGATCGAGCGCTGTCATGTCGTCCTGCTGGTCATCGACGGCGAGCTGGGCCCCACCAAGCAGGACGCGCGCCTGGCCGCGTTGATCGCGGACCGCGGCCGAGCCTGCATCGTGTTGGTGAATCGCTGGGACAAGGTTCGAGAGCACCCCGATCGCAACGTCTCGGTCGTAGACGATGAACTCGACATCGCCTTCACCCACCTGCGGTGGGCGCCGCGGCTGTACATCGCCGCGCTGACCAACAAGGGCTGCCACCGGATCCTGCCGCTGGTCGAGGATGTCTATGTGCAGTTCAACAAGCGGATCCCCACATCGCAGGTCAACCGCTTCCTGGAAGACGCCGTCGACGCCTACAGCCCGCCCCAACTCCACCACCACCCCGTGCGCCTCAACTACATGACGCAGACCCGCGTGCGCCCCCCCACCTTCGTCATCTGGGTCAACAATCCCGAGGGCATCAAGACCCCCTACAAGCGCTACCTGGAGAACCGCCTCCGCCAGGCCTTCGGTTTCGAGGGGACGCCGCTGCGGATCCAGATCCGCCGGAAGCGCAAGATCGGTGAGGAGAAGGGCGCGTGACCGAGCCGGCGAGCGAGCCAGCGAGCGAGCCCGCCGCCGTGCCCGCCGCCCTGCCCCCCACAGTGCGGGTCCTCGAGGACCGGCTGATCAACCAGATCGCGGCTGGCGAGGTCGTGGAGCGCCCGGCCAGCGTGGTCAAGGAGCTGGTCGAGAACGCGCTCGACGCCGGGGCGCACCACCTGCGCCTGACCCTGCGCGGAGGCGGGCGAGACCTGATTCAGGTCGAGGACGACGGTGTGGGCATGGGGCGGCAGGACGCGATGCTCTGCGTCGAGCGCCACGCCACCAGCAAGCTGCGCTCCGAAAAAGACCTCTTCGCCATCACGACCCTGGGTTTTCGTGGCGAGGCCCTGCCCAGCATCGCCGCCGTGAGTCGCTTCGAGCTGACGACCCGCCGGGCCAGCGACCGGGTCGGTACCCGCGTGGTGATCGACGGCGGGCGGATGGTCGACGTGCGAGACGCGGGCTGCCCCGCGGGGACGCGGCTTGTCGTCCGCTCGCTCTTCTACAACCTGCCGGCACGTCGCAAGTTCCTGCGGACCGAGCGGACCGAGTCCGGCCACTGCCACGACACGATCCTTTCCGAGGTCCTGACCCGACCCGATGTGGGCATCGAGCTGTTCTCGGACGGACGAGCGCTGATCCGATCACCTGCCTCTACAGACCCCACGGCACGCGCGGTCGCGCTGCTGGGTCGCGACGCCGAGCAGTTGCTGCCGGTCTCCTTCACCAATGAAGACCTCGCCGGAGGACTGCGGGCGACCGGCCTGGTGTCGCCGCCCGGCGTCCACCGCGCCTCGGCCCGCGGCAGCCTGTGGCTGTATGTCAACGGGCGGTCGGTCCGCGACCCGCTGCTGCGTCGCGCGGTGCTCGACGCCGTCCGTGGCCTGGTGCCGCGGGGGCGCTACCCCCTGGCGATCCTCGATGTGGCGGTGCCGCCACAACGCGTCGATGTCAACGTGCATCCGGCCAAGAGCGAGGTCCGCTTCCGAGACGGCCGGGACGTGCTCCGAGCGGTCAGTGAGGGCCTGCGTACTGCCTTGGCCAGCCACGGGATCCACGCCCACACCCTGCACGCGCCGCGGGGCGTGCAACGCGTGCCAGACGCGGTTCCCGACAGCCAGGCTGCGCTCCCTGGCTTGCTGCCGCCTGCGCCCTCGCCGCCCGCGCCCTCGCCGCCTGCTCCCTCGCCGTCTGCTCCCTCGCCAGCTCCTCCTCCTGCTCCGCCGCCCGATTCAGCCCCAGACCTGGCCGCGACACCACAACTCGCCCGTGCTGACTCGGCGCCCGCCCGTCTCGGGGCCGGCCCAGACGCCTCGACCAGACTGCGACTGGTGGGGCAGCTCGGCCAGCGCTGGCTGGTGTGTGAGCACGGCCAGGATCTGGTCCTGGTGGACCAGCGCAGGGCACACGCGGCCGCGATCAGACGCGGGCTGGCGGCGGACCCCAAGCCCCGCCCCCTGCTGGCACCGACCCTGGTCGAGCTCAGCCCTGCTGCCTGTCAGCGGGTCGCCAGTCGCTCTGATCTCCTGTCCGAGATCGGGGTGGAGCTGGAGTCCTTTGGGCAGGGCACGCTGTCCCTGCGCGCCCTCCCCGCGGCACTCAGAAACGCCGACCCCGTCGCCCTCGTGCAGCATCTCGGCGCCGCCCTCAGCCCAGGCGCCACCGTCGATTCGCTTCGCCGCCTGCTCGCAGCCCAGGCAGCCGTGCCCCTCGGCCAGCACCTCTCCCCCTATGAACAGCGCGGGCTGGTCGACGGGCTCGACCTCGACCAGGCCGGAAGCTATGTGCGTCTTGATGCCGCCGAGTTGGAGCGGCGCCTGGGCCGGCAGGGATCGTGAGCGACCCGGGCCCCGTCTTGGTGATCGGCGGTCCGACCGCCGCCGGAAAGACCGCGGTCGCGCTCCAGATCGCCCGGCAGTGGCCGGACGTCGCGCTGGTCAGCGCCGACGCCATGCAGGTCTACCGTGGCATGGACATCGGCACCGCCAAACCCGATCTCGCGACCCGGCAGGCATTCCCACACGCCTGCATGGATGTCCGAGATCCGGACCAGGACTTCAACGTCGCTGACTTTCTGGCCGCGGTCCAGGAAGTGCGTCGCGCGCACCGTCACGTCCTGGTCGTCGGCGGCACGCCCTTCTGGTTGGCAGCCCTGGTGCGCCCCATGGCCGATCTCCCGGCCTCGGACCCCGCGGTGCGGGCGCGCCTGGAGGCACTGCCTGACCCCCACGCCGCGTTGTCCCAGGTCGATCCCGTGGCCGCGGCTCGGCTGCATCCCAACGACCGGGTCCGGGTGATCCGCGCCCTGGAGATTCACGCCCTGAGCGGACGCTCCCAGACCGATCTGTGGGCCGAAGGGCCCGTGGAACCACCAATTCCCTGCCAGATGCTGTGGCTTGATCGGGACGGGCTACGCGCCCGGATCGGGCTGCGGCTGGAGGGGATGATGCAGGCCGGCTATCTCGAAGAGCTGAAGGGGCTGCTGGCTGCTGGCTACAGCGCAGCCAACAAACCCATGCGGTCGCTGGGCTATCGCCACTTGTCTGAACACCTCAGCGGGCAATTCTCCCTGGACGAGGCCCTGCGCCGCACCGAACGAGACACCTGGCGCCTGGCCCGGAAGCAGCGGACCTGGGCCCGTGGCATGGGCTGGGAGGCGACCGACTCCGCTGGCGTGATGGCGTCTGTCCGGCGGATCTTCGGAGAGTGAGGACGGGGAACCGGTTGCCAGCGGGGCGTCTGAAGGCCCGACCCGCCGACAGACCTGGAGCCGCCGTGTTGACGCCATCGTCTAGAAATAGCATTATGGATAAGGTTGACTCGTCAACTGTCGATCATCACTCGACGCGCCGAATGAAGTTCGGATCCACTGCGTCAGTGGTGTCGTGCCCTGTGGAGGCTGACATGAACCCGACCGCCCGCTCCTCCAGCCGCTCCTCCAGCCGCCCTTCCCTGCGTGGTCTGACCCTTGGCGCCCTGGCCCTGGTCAGCATCCCGCTCGGCCTGACCGTGGCCTGCAATCAGGTCCGCTACACCGAGTCCTTTTCTCCCAAGGGAGACATCGACCACGTCGTGCTGCGGACCGACGCCGGTGTGATCGAGCTGGTGGCCGCCAAGGACCTGCGGGTCCAGCGGGCCATTCGCGGGCCGGAAGCCGCGCTGTCCCTGTCTCATCACGTCGAGGATGGCACGCTCTACCTCGACGCGCACTGCGCGGCCTTGTTGCCCTGCGCGGTCGACACCCGAGTCGAGCTGCCAGGAAATGTGCCGGTTGAGGTCGACCTGGGTGATGGCGAGATCTGGGCCACCGGGCTCAGCGACCTGACTCTGGAGCTGGACAGCGGCACCGCGGATGTCGATCTGAGCGGCAGCCTGCAAGCCCGCATCGGCAGCGGCAACCTCCACGCCCGCCTGGGCTCCGACAGCCAGGCTCGCGTCGGTGTCGGCAACGGCGATATCGACATCGAGGTGCCAGCCGGCGCATGGACGGTCGACGCAGAGACGGCTCACCTGCAGCTCTTGGGCCTCGAGTCGGTCCAGGGCGCGACCGGTCAGCTCGACCTGGTCGCACCCGCGGGCAGCGTGACGGTACACGCGACGGCGGGTCTCGCCAGCCGATAGTTCACCCGCCGCTCCTGTGCCGTTTCATGATACGACCCGGGCATGGACTTCGTACTTGAGTTCGAACGGCCGCTGATCCAGCTTGAGAAGCGCATCGGCGGCCTCAGGCAGATCGAGCGCGACAGTGGCGCTGACTTGTCTGGCGCCATCGAACAGCTCCAGCATCAGGCCGATCGCCTGCAACGACAGATCTTCGCGTCACTGACTCCGTGGCAGCGAACGCTCTTGTCTCGTCATCCAGGGCGACCCTTCACCTTGGACTACGTCGACCAGCTCTGCACGGACTGGACCGAATTGCATGGCGACCGGGCGGGCCACGACGACGACGCCATCGTCTGCGGTCTGGCTCGATTGCGGGGGCACCGGGTGTGCATCATCGGCCACCAGAAGGGCCGCAACACCCGTGAAAACCTCTACCGCAACTTCGGCATGCCTCGACCCGAGGGCTACCGCAAGGCGCTGCGCATCATGCGCCTGGCCGATCGCTTCGGCCTGCCGATCCTGACCTTCATCGACACACCGGGGGCCTTCCCCGGCATCGACGCCGAGAAGCGAGGCCAAGCCGAAGCCATCGCCCGAAACATCATGGAGATGGCCACCTTCCGCGTGCCGGTCATCTGCACGGTGATCGGCGAGGGTGGGTCCGGCGGTGCGCTGGCCATCGGGGTAGGGAATCGCATCCTGATGCTGGAGAACGCCATCTACTCGGTGATCTCACCCGAAGGCTGCGCGGCCATCCTGTGGCGCGATCGCGCCGAGGGCGCGCGGGCCGCCGCGGCGCTGCGAATTACCGCCATGGACTGCCATCAGCTCGGCGTAGTCGACCAGATCGTGCCCGAACCACCGGGCGGAGCCCACCGCGACCCAGCCGCGGCCATCGACGCGCTGGGCGCAGCGCTGTGCCAGCACCTCGACGATCTCTGTGCGCTTGGCCCTGACCAACTCCGAGAAGACCGCTACCAGCGTTTTCGTGGCCTGGGGGCCGTGCAAGAAGACCTCGACCAACAGGCCCCGCCCGACAACGTCCTGACCCTGGACCATCGCCGCGCGGCGACCGGCGACGGGGACTGACCCTGACCATGTCAGCGGCACAGCACATCGCACCGGCGAGCGGCCCCCTGCGCGGTCAGTGCCGGGTGCCCACCGACAAGTCGATCTCGCATCGTGCCTTGATCTTCGCGGGCCTGGCGACCGGCCAGGCACAAGTAAAAGGACTGCTTCACAGCGCGGATGTACGCAGCAGCCTGCGCTGCATGCAAAAGCTGGGACTGGGGATCCGCCAGAACGCGACCGGACTCTTGCTCACGGGGATGGGCGGCCGTCTCTCCGAGCCCCAAGACATCCTGGACTGCGGCAACTCGGGCACCACGATGCGGCTGCTCTGTGGCCTCCTGGCGGGACTGGACGGCCACTCGGTCCTGACCGGGGATGCGTCCCTCAGACGCCGCCCCATGGCCCGGGTCTGCGACCCGCTCCGCAGCCTGGGTGCGCGCTTTGACGGCCGGCAGGGTGGTCGAATGGCGCCGCTGTCCATCCGGGGCAAGCGCCCGCTCTGTGGCGGCCGGATCGTCAGCCCGATCGCCTCGGCCCAAGTCAAGTCCGCGCTGTTGCTGGCGGGCCTGCAAGCACAGGGCCCGCTGACCGTGTCCGAGCCCAGCCTGTCTCGCGACCACAGCGAGCGCCTGTTGGCCGCGATGGGGGCGGACCTGCACCGTGTCCTTGACGCGGACGGCAGGCACCAGGTCACCGTCACGGCGGGCGCCCCGCTGCACATGGTCGACATCGACATCCCCGGCGACATCTCGAGCGCGGCCTTCCTGCTGGTCGCGGCGGCCCTGGTCCCAGGCTCGCTGCTGGAGCTGGACCAGGTGGGCACAAACCACAGCCGGTCCGGCATCCTCGATGTCCTCGACGCGATGGGTGCGGGGGTCGCGCAGCAGGACGGCCGGGTCGTCGGCGGCGAAGCCCGGGCCACGCTGATCGCCAGGTCGGCGGATCTCTGCG
>JAADHA010000551.1:0-2782 GCA_013152105.1 Oligoflexia bacterium
CACCTGGGCGACGATCGCCGTCAGGTTGTCGTCGCTGCCGCACTCCATCGCGACATCGACCAGGTCTTCGGCGGCTTCCTGAGCCGATCGGGCGCGTGACAGGATCGACGCGATCCGCTGGTCGCCCAGAAAGCCGCAGATGCCGTCGGTACACAGCAGCAGGCGGTCACCAAGGGCCAGGTCGAGCGTCCCCGTGTCCATTCCAGGATCCAGGCGCAAGCCGCCATCTTCGCCCAGTCCACGCGATCCGAAGATGAAGTTCTGGGCAGGGTAGGTGGCATTGGGGCCGGGGTCCCGGTGGTCGCGGTGAGCGAACTCAGCATGGGTCTGGTCGTGCGTGATCCGTGTGAGGACGCCGTCTCGCAGGCGATAGAGACGACTGTCCCCGACGTGGACCCATCCCAGGTGATCACCCACGATCCACAGGGTCGTGAGCGTGGTGCCCATGTTCACCGTGCCGGACCTGGCCAGCACCTTGCGGATCCGCTTGTGGGTAGAGGGGACCCAGTCCAGCAGCACATGCTCGGGGTCCTCGGGTCGCCCCTGTTGCCACAGCTTGGCCAGGGCCTGGACCGCGGCCGCGCTGGCGACATCCCCGTGATCGTGGCCGCCCATGCCGTCGGCGACCGCCAGCATGATCCCGTGACCCGCGAGCTGGCGAACGACCTCGGCGCCGTCGTCGTCGCGCAGACGGGCGCTTCCGCGCTGGGCGACCAGGAAATTGTCTTCGTTACGGCACCGCCCGCCGTAGCTTCCCCCGATGCCCACGGTACACGTGGTGCCGATCTCCAGCTTGGCGTCCACAGGTTCCCTATCGTAGTGCAAACAGGGCAGATTCGACCAGCACACGGTCTCCTGAACGCAGGGTCAGCGTGCTGCCGTCCTCGGGTAGGGTCCGCCAGGGACCACTGGCGTGCTGGACGAAGACGGGCCGCAGGCTGCCGTCGCGGCGACGGTAGCTTTGCAGGTAGGCGTCGAGTTTGACCGCGTCCCCATCGAAGTGGGCCTGTGTCTTCAGCGCGCCGAGGGTCAGGTCGTGATCCTGGCGTAGCGGCAGACCGCGTGTGAAGAGCGCCCTGGCCATGGGATCGTCGTCCGACAAGGCCAGGAACTGGGCGCGGGGGTCGGGCAGGCCGGGGACGCGTGTCAAGCTGAGCTTGACTCGAAAGTCCTCTTCCTGGTCGGGTGCACGGCGAATGATCTCCAGGTGCGCGTCCTGGAGTTGGTCGGTCTTCTCGGTCTGTCCCGTTCCGGTCAACAGTGTCGCTTCGGCCGGGTCGAGCAGGGTGAGCGTTCCGCGCCGTCCGCGCACGAAGAGCTCGAAGTAGTCCCGAGCGATGAATGTCTGGTCTGGCTCGCTGCGGTTCTCGGGGATGACGACCCCCGCGTCCCGGTGATTCCCGACCAGCACACGGCCCGAGACCATGAAGCCCTTGAGCGTGAAGGCCGCGGGGCGCGTCAGCTCGAGCTGCCAGTCGTCTTCGTCCACTTCGACCACGGTGCGCCCATCGGTGGGCTGGGCGTTTGGCGGCGGTTCGTTGTCGAGGGTCTTGTAGGAGGGGAGCGGAGGGCGCACGGCCGGGTCGGGGAGGTCCAGAGGGGAGCTTCCACCGGAGAGGAGGCTGCTGCCGAAGGTCGAGGTCTCGGCATCATCTGTGGGTGTGTCTGGGGGCGTGTCCGCGGGAGGGGCCGCAGGTCGGCGTGGTTGCGCCACTGGCAGACTGCCACCGGCCAAGGCGATGCCCGCCGGCGCCGGCTTGGGGGCAGGAGCGGTCGGTTCGATGGCAGGCTCGGGTGGCTCGACGCCCAGAAAGGAGTCGGGTCCCGCTTTGGTCAGCGCGGGCATCCGGGGCGGCTGGCCCTGTTCGCCGAGACCAGCAGCCGCCGGGAGGTCGAGGCCGTCGGCGCCATCATCGGCGCCACCATCGGCGCCACCATCGGCTTCGGAGTCCGGCCCGACCGCGGCAGCGGCCAACTCGCTGGGGGAGATCTTGGGAGCGGCCGCGGTGTTGTCGAAGGTGGCGATGTGCCGGGGACCGTCCGCTGGGGGGTAGTCGACCGCGAAGACGCAGTTGCCGATCAGGATCTCGTCGCCGGGCTGCAGGTCCATATTCTTCGGACCTGGGCTGCCCTTGGTTGGGGAGAGGGCGAAGATGTCCTGGCCTCGACGAACATATGTGAAGCAGTGACGGGCCAGGGAATTGAGGACGGGCTCGGCCGCCAGGGAGATCTCGGCGTGGTTGGAGGCCACCATGATGGAGTCGGTGTAGAAGCGGCTTTTTGCGATGTCACCGCTGCGTGAGCGGATGGTTCCACCCTGGGCCATCTCGGGGCGCCACACGATGTTGGCGTTGCTGGGTTCGTCGGGCAGGCGCACCTTGCACCGCCGGTCTCGTCCGAGCTGGTAGTTGCCTCCGAAGACCATATGCGACGCACCTCCGGCCCGGCGGATCTCTCCAAGGTAGGGCCACCCGTCGGGGCTGACTTCGCGCAGGTCGCGGAATTCCACGCTGGTGTTGCCCGCGGTGATTTCGGCGTGGCCTTGCAGTTTGGTGCGCTTGCCGCGCGCAATCATCTGGTCGCCGACCTTGATTCCATCGACATGTGGCACCAGGGAGATGGTCGTGCCACGGATCTCGAAGCTGGCGGCCGGGTCTCGGATGGTCGTGCCGACCTCGCCGTTGCTGCCAAGGTAGACGTTGTAGCCGTCCATGAAGCGCGCGAAGTGGACCTTTTGGAACAGGGCGCCCGTCTCGCGAAGGGTCAGGACCCGTTTGTCCAC
>JAADHA010000551.1:2832-8427 GCA_013152105.1 Oligoflexia bacterium
GGCGGTCTGGGCTGCGGGCTGAGGTGGCTTGGCCACCGCGGCCACCGCGGCCGATGCTGCGGCCGCTGCGGCCGGTGAGGGGGGCGCCTTGATTCGGCGTGGTGCGCCCAGAGGGGCGGCATCATCGACCGGCGGCACGTCGATGCTGGGTGCAGCGTCTTCGACAATGGCCAGCACCATGTGGGCGATGGCTTCTCCGCTGGGGTCAGCCAGGGTCAGGACGGCGGGACCCTCGGAGGTCTCGTGGCTGGTGATCTGGTAGTGCTTTGTGCTGTCCGGGTTGACGATGTGGACGAAGCTGCCGTCGGCGTACTGTTGCAAGCGGTAGAGGGCTGGGAGCCGCAAGTCAGGGTGGCAGTAGTTGTCCAGCCAGTGGGTGCCCAGGGTGAATTGGACTTGGTCGTTGAACAGTCGTCCGACTTCTTGGTAGCCCTCCCAGGCACCAGGAATGTTGAGCAGGACCGAGATGACCGGGTGAGAGCTGGCGTCGGGCCCAACGTATAGATTTGGCAGGAGAGCCGTAACGAACTGCCCCGGTTCCAAGCCAAGACTGGCTCCACCCATCTCGCTTCCCCCGTCTTCGATGAAGCGGAAGCCGAAGGGTCGCTGTGGGAAGATCCGGTGGAGGTCGTTGAGTTCGCAGTATTCCTCTAGGAAGCCGCGCAGGACTTGAGTGGTGCGATCAACCCATGGTTCGCCGGCCTGGTGAAGGGTGCGGTGCCAGTCGTCGCTGGAGACGACGACGAGCACGTCGGTAAAGCCAAGGTTTTCGGCTTCTTCTACACCACGCATCTGGGCGACCAGGCCGCTGCGACCATCGGCGCCGCCGCGCCAGATCGCCGAGGGGTCGTCGATGATGTCCAGCATGGTCGAGTGTCGTCGCAGTCGTCCGTTGAAGTACTCCAATTCGGGGTCGTCGAGCAGGACGCGCTCGGCGTCGCCGGACAGGCCGCGCGTGCCGCCACCGAAGAGCCGCGCAAAGAGGTCGCCGATCTGGGCCATGGTTGCTCCGAAGAGGAGCCATCTTAACCGCCGCGGCTCCCGCGACCCCGCTGTTTCTTGATACGGGGCGCGGCCGGCCGGCTCAAGAGTTGTGCTGGAGAGGAGAAGCCATGAGTGATGTTCGCCCTTTTCGCGGCCTGCGTCCCCGGAACGACCTGGCGCCGCGCTTGATCTCGCCCCCCTACGACGTACTCAGCGAGACCGAGGCGCGCGCGCTGACCGCGCACAACCCCCACTCCTTCCTGCACATCACTCGCCCCGAAGTAGACCTGGCTCCAGGATCGGACCCCCACGGCGGGGCCGCCTACGCCCAGGCCCGCCAGACCCTGGATGCCTTCTGGGGTCAAGGGTGGTTGGTCCAGGACGACACGCCCTGCTTCTACATCTACGCCCAGACCTGGCGCGGCCGCACCCAGGTTGGGCTGATGGCCGCATGCTCCGTCGCCGAGTACGACGCCGGGCTGATCAAGAAGCACGAACTGACCCGCCTCGACAAGGAGCAGGACCGCGCCGACCACATCACCGCCCTCGACGCCCAGACCGGCCTGGTCTTCCTGGCCTGGCGGGACCGTTACCCACGGGTTCGGGCCGCGATGGAGTCGGGGCGAGCGATCCCTCCGGCCTGGGAAGTGGCGACCGAGGACGGTGTCGTTCACGCCCTGCACGTCGTGTCGGATCCAGCCCAGGTCGCCCAGATGCAAGCCGCCTTCCGTGAGGTGCCGGTTCTCTACGTGGCCGACGGTCACCACCGATCCGCGGCGGCCAGCCGGGTGTGTGCGGCGCGTGGGGGTGCGGGCGAGAGCGACCGCTTCCTGTGCGGCATCTTCCCCGACTCCCAGCTCCAGGTCCTGGCCTACAACCGCCTGGTCGTGGACCTCGGGGACCATGGCTTGGTCTCCTTTCAGCGGGCCCTGGAGCGCGACTTCGTGTTGAAAATCGGCGTAGACCCGACCCCAAAGGGGCGCGGCCACACGACGATGTACCTGGGCGGCGGACAGTGGATCGGGATGAGCCCTCGGCCGGGGATCGTGCCGACGGACCCGGTCGGCAGCCTGGATGCGTCCGTGTTGCAGGAACGAGTCTTGGGACCGCTGCTGGGTATCGACAACCCACGCACAGACCAGCGCATCAGCTTTGTAGGGGGGATCCGCGGTCACCAGGCGCTCAGCCAGGCCGTGGACCAGGGGCATGCTGCGGTGGCTTTCCACTTGCACCCCACCGGCCTCGACCAGCTCTTCGCCGTCGCGGACGCTGGCGCGCTCATGCCGCCCAAGTCGACCTGGTTCGAGCCCAAGCTGCGCGGTGGGGTCGTGGTACACGACCTGTCTGGAGGCCGGCGATGACAGCGAATGGACCCCACCTCGCGCAGGGGCTGGTGGCGGGCACCGCGATCCTGGCCAAGGATGCGCGGCAGGCCAAGCCCGATGATCTGGCGGCCAGCCTGGAGCTCTACGTACGGGTCGCCGCCTGGACTCGCCAGCACCGGCGCCAGGCTGGGCTAGAAGACGCATTCCAGGCCGCGACCAAGGCCTGGGTTCGGGCGGGCGCGGCTGCGCGCAGTCGTGCCTTCGAGGGTCTGCGCACCGACGAACTGGTCGAACTGGCCTACCGCATTGCCGACGACGAGGCCCCTGATGAAGAGCTGATCGTCGGCTGGGCCAGCGCCGCGATTCGGGCCGCCCTGGTCGTCCCCTGGCTGGAGCCAGACCACCGCATCGCGGTGCAGGACGCGATCGGCGAGCTCAGCAGCGTTGCCGACACCCACCCCACCGTCTTCATGGCCGCGTCCATGGTGGCGCAGATCCTGGCCGAGTCCGAGCCCGTCGCCCGCTGGCCCAGGGAAGCCGCCGAGCTGTTGAACCTGTTCGCCCGCTTGCCGCTGTTGGCCGAGGTTGATGGCGAGATATAGCGCGGTTTTGGCGGGGTGTTGCTGGTTTTTCGGGCCAGCGTTTCAGGCCAGCGCGTCAGGCCAGCCGGGTCTGGACCTGGCCCTGCGGGCCGGTGATCTCGTCGATCTCGGTGCTCAGTGCGGGGCCCACCGCCACGGCCGTCCGGGTTGGCTGTCCGTGGAATTCCGTCCGCCCGGCGTCCGTGATGACCGCGGTCGGCAGTCCGGCATCGCGAGCCAACTCGTGGACCCGGAGCAGGGCGGACTCGTCGTCCACCGACAACACGATCTTGGCCATGCTGTGACGCAGCCACCAGGCCATGGGACCGTTCATCGGCACGTCCATGCGGTCGGCGGTGCCTGTGTCGCGGTGGAGGAAGACCGCCAGCGCGGCGTGGGCACACTGGGCCGCGATCTTGCCCTTTCGCATCTTGAGATCACGTCGGTAGACCAGGACCTGCTTCACGTCGGCGCGCAGCCAGGGCTGTGGCGAGTCCGCGTCCAGCGCGACCATGAGCTGACCATCGGGACCGAGTCGGCGGCTGAGCTGCTGACCGGCGCCACCGGGCTCGCGCAGCGTCGTGAGCAACGCGCCGTCTTCGAGCCGGGCGGCGAAGGTGGCGTCGGGGTGGTCGGGCAGCGGTCGGGGCCGGCCGTCGAGGGGAGCACAGAGCCGATAGCCGAGGACCTCGCCCGCCTGGTTGCGCCACTGGCTGTGGACGATGATCAGGTCTTCGCCGTCGCCGGTTGCGGGCTCGGCAAGCAGGGTCTGGACGAGCTGGCACTGGCCGTCCTCGGTCGAGGAGTGGGCGCGCGCCCAGGGCCCCAGGAGTGCACGGAGTGAGGATGTCATGGGGCCTCGCTAACCCGCAGTGGGAGCGCGGGCGGTGCTGTCGTCGGCACACTCCTGGTGGGAACACCCCCTTCCCAGGGATAGGCCCCGAGGGCACCGACCCTGGGACATTCATGGACCCTGCTCTCGTCGCGCTCTTCGCCGCTCACGACCTCGTCGTCGAACACCCTCCTGCGGTCCTGGCCGAAGCCCAGGCATGGATCCAGGACCCCGGGATCACGGACCCCTCGCTGGTCGACCTGACCGCGCTGCCCTTCTGCACCATCGACGAGGAGACCAGCAAGGACCTGGACCAAGCCCTGTTCATCGACAGCGACGTGGCGGGAACGGGCCATGTCGTCTGGTACGCCCTGGCCGACGCGAGCTGGTTCGTGCGGCCGGGCAGCGCTTTGTGGGACGAAGCCCTGCGCCGGGGGGCCAGCTACTACCTGCCCGGTCTGGTTGCGCCGATGCTGCCCCGGATCCTCAGCGAGGACCTGTGTTCCCTCGGTCCCAAGGTCGACCGCCGGGCGCTGGTCTTCCGGGTCGCCCTGGACCCTCATGGCCGGGTCACGCAGACGCGCATCCTCCGAGCGCGGGTCCACAGCCAAGCCAAGCTCTCCTACGACGGGGTCCAAGCCTGGTACGACGGCGGGAAGCCTCCGTGTGAGGACGCCGCCGTCCTGACCAGCCTGGAGCGCCTCGCCACGGTTGGTCGGCTCCGCATGGCCTTGGCCGAGGAACGCGATGTGGTCTCCTTCCGTCGCACCGAGATCGACGTCCACGTCGCCCGGCACCGCGCTGGACAGCCCCTGGTCTTCATCGCCACCACCGACCTGCGCCTGGCGGTCGAGCGCTACAATGAACAGGTCTCCTTGCTGTGCAATATGGAGGGCGCGCGCTTCCTGCAGGCCGCCCAGGACCCCAAGCTGGTCCAGCCCATCTACCGCGTCCATCCCCCTCCCCAGGCCGACCGCCTGGACACCCTGCAGCGCAGCCTGGACGCCATCCTCGCCCACCACAAGCTCGACCCAAGCTGGCGCTGGCGACGGGGCGACGAGACCCTGGCGGACTACCTGGAGCGCCTGCCCCAGGGTCGAATCGCGACCGCCATCCACCGCCAGGCCATGATGTCCAGCGGTCGGGCCAGCTTCACGTCACACGCCGGGGTCCACTACGGGATCGGGGCCGACGTCTACGCCCGCTTCACCGCGCCTATGCGCGAGATCGTTGGTGTTTTCCTGCACCACGAAGCCTTCGAGCGCCTGAGCGGACACGTGACCCCGGTCCCCGATGGCGCGCCCGATGACGCCGTCCGGCGCGAGCAGGTCATCGCCGCCAGCAACGCCTGCCACATGGTCCAAAAGGGCCTGGACCGCGACGCCAACCGCATGGTGATCGACCACCTGCTGGCCGAAGACCTGCGCCAGAAGCGCCCTCCTCGTCGGCGCGGCACCGTCATGGGCTTCGACCGCCGCAAGGTCCACGTCCAGCTTGACGATCCCGCCATCGACCTCAAGGTCTATGTCCACCACCTTGAAGACCAGACCCACACCCGGCTCCGCGTCAGCGGCGACCTGTGCTCGATGGCGCCCACCCGCGGCTCGGGCTTGCGCTTGAGTACCGGGGACGCGGTAGATGTCTGGGTGGTCGGGGAAGACACCGGGCGGGACCGCTGGCGCCTGGCCTGCCAGCCGGCGTAGAACCGGGCTACCAGCACTTTCGGTAGTGATTGGCGATGATCCGCGCCTCTTCGAACCACTCCTTCGGGATGTCGGGCATAGGCAGGTCGTCGCCGACTCGTTCGGGGAAGGGCCCAGCGGGATCGAGCAGGCCGGTCAGCACATCATCCGGGAAGAAGGCGCTTGCCTTA
>JAADHA010000646.1 GCA_013152105.1 Oligoflexia bacterium
GAGCGATCCGCACTCCCACGTGCCATGCCAGGAGAAGACACCCTGCCTTGGTCGGCCAGGCGTCCACCAGCCTCGGTACTCAGCAAGAATCACCTGCGTCGTCGCTTCCCGGATCGCACCAACTCCAGGAACTCCAGTACCGCGCCCGCTGCGTCCTGTCGGAGGGCTGCATCTTCGCGATCCCCCAGGAATTCGGCCCGCCTTATGGGTCCGAGGTGCGTGTCGGTGGCGAAGTCCTCAGCGAGAATCGCAAGCGCCGTCCGGCTCGCTGGGTCGTCTGCGATCCTGCCGAAGCGCTCAGCCACGTCGACGATGGGCCGCTGACCGTAGTTCACGAGGACGTAGACAAGATCGTAGGCGTCCTTGTTCGCGCCGCGCCCACGGAAGGCGTGGGCTTTGAGCGCGACGAAGGCCGCCGGCCCAGCCACGCGCAGATCTCTGCAGGCATGCTCACCCGTGGGAGTCTTGCTGGCGACGGTGACGGTGAGTGTGTCGAGGAAGGCCAACGGGAGTGCCGGAGTGATGATGGCGGCAAAGTCCCCTTCGAGGTTCTGAAGGCGGCCAGGGCCGGCACCATCGTCGACCTGACCGATCAGGAAGTCGACCGTGATTCGCTCCTCGTGCAGCTTCCAGATCTCGGGTGCCGACATGCGGCTCAGAGACGCGCTCCTGGTCGACGATGAGGTATGGCACCAGTCCACCGACGATGACGACCTGTTGGGCGAGGTCCCCCAGGATGGTGGCGACGTAGAGCGCCATCCGCCGCGCTTCCTCGGCCAGTCCAGCCGGGTAGCCCTCTGCGGTCGTGGGCTTGTCGATCATCAGGCTCTCCAGCTCAGGCACTGGGCGCGCAACTCGCTGGCGGCCTCCGGCGCACGCTCGGGATGTGCGGCGAGATCCAGGTACACCTGGACAGGATGCGCACACCACGTGACTTGCTCGACCTTGGCGTAGAATGCTCCATCGTCCCGCGGGACGACCAGCCAGACATTGGCCCCGCACTCCACAGGCCGAAGACCCAGTGCCTCGGGCTCGACGGGGTGCCTTTCGACGATGAAGGTGTTGAGGCGGAAGCCGGCGAACGCGGTGTATAGCCACGCCGCAGAGAGCCCGGTCGCTGCGAACCGCATCCGAGCATCGGTCATGCGCTCAGCGAGATCACGCAGGGCCTCTTCTCCGCTCCTGGCGGTCAGGTGGTACCCACGTACCGCTTGGTCGGCGAAGCGATAGCGCTGGGCCCAGGAATCCAGAAGCACCGAGGGCGCTCGCGCTCGAAGCTCCCGGGCCTCGTTGCGCTCGATCAGTTCGAGCGCATCTAGACGCTGGATGACCTTGCTGACGGTTCCCGATGGCAGGCCCACCTCGTCTGCCAGCTCCACTTGCTTCCACCAGCGGTCGGCGTGGGCGAGTAGCGCGCGACTCACGCGGGAGTACCTTGGCGTGAACGGATTGGATGGCCGACCCCGGCTCGCATACCGGTTCTTGTTGCCAGCAACCACGATGCAGAGGCCGTCGCCCCGGATGTCAGCGTTGCCGGACAGGTCGACCCACGAGACACCATTCGCCTCAGCCCAAGCCCTCGCCTTGGGGCCCATGTAGGGAACCGCGATGACTCCGAGCTCTTGACCACGAGACGCGGGAGTGATCTGGGCTGCGGCTCGCGTCAAGGTCGCGATGTCGTCAGACCCCTTGATCTCGAACAGCAGGACCCAGTCGCCCACCGAGAAGGCAAGGTCCACTTCAAAGCCATCGGTGTCTCTCCGGAGGATGTCGACCGGCGCCCGCAGCATGGTCCGCAGCAGGTGCGGAAGTCTCGACGCGGCTTCGCTCTCCCAGTTCATGGTTCCTTTATAGCATGGCCTTCCCTTAGTGGAAGTTTCAATGTTTTAGGAAGTTGGGCACCGATCAATTTCGGGCCGAAATCGGTACAGTCTGGTCTCCCAATCAGGCCCCGAAGGCGCCCTCCCCCACCAAGAAGGGGGCACCGTACCGGACGCTCCAAGGCTGTTCGGAGATTTGACCGATGCCGGAAGTTGCATGTCCACGGCGTCTGGGTCACGCGCACTACTCGCAGAGCTTCCGCAGCCCCATGACGGCTGCGATCACAAGACCGCCGAGCGTGTGCTGCTGCACGGCGATCACCTCCAGGCAACCTTGGTCGACTCCGCCCGTCCTCTTTCGGCTAGGAAAAAAGGTAAACCCCCGGAAAAGAGTTCCCGCCCCTGGCCAGGAAACTCCCATGATGACGGCGTCTCGGTGCTGTGCAGCGGTGGCTCGAAACTTGCAGTCTTCTTGTCCCAGTCATTCTGTCGTAGGGTGTGCCCCTCGGACCACTCGAGACCAACAGGACCTTCTCCCGATGATCAGCCGACCCCAAACCGCGCACCGCAGCCTGAGCTCGGGCCGGGGGCTGTCTCGCGGTGGCTTCACCCTGGTCGAAGCGCTGATCGCCAGCGCGCTGCTGGGCTTCTCGCTCATCGTGATGTTCGGCTTTCACAGCCAGGCGGTCCGCAGCAATATGCACGCCCGCAAGATGACCGACTGCACCTATCTGGCCCAGCTCAAGATGGAACAGCTCCAAGCCGAACCTTGGACTTCCACCTCGCGGCCCTCGACGCTAAAGGTCCTGGGTTCGGACGCGACCAGCAGCGTCGACCTCTGGACCACCCTCAACCACGTCAACGGTGATGAAATCGGCGATCCGGGCGCGGTCAACTCACAGAACCAGCGAGTCGCCTCGACGGTGCCTGGCTACTGGGTGTCCTGGGACATCGCGAACATGGACACCGACTTGACCTGGGTCCGGATCCGGGTCCGCTGCGTGTACCAGGACAAGTTCTTCAACCAGTGGATCGGAACGACCATCTCCTCGTACCGGTTCCGGGACTCATGATGCGGCGACTTCAGTCCGAAGGCTGCCGGCGTCTCGGCACGCGCCACGGCTTCACGCTGATCGAGATGATGTTCGCCATCGCGATCGCCAGTGTGGTCCTGACGGCCCTCTACTCGCTCTTCACCTTGCAAAGCCGGCAGTTCATCTTCCAGGACTTGCAGATGGAGATGCACCAGAACCAGCGTTTTGCGACGGATATCGTGACCCGCAGCGTGCGCATGGCTGGCTTTGGGACCAGCGGTCGGGTGGACGGCTACCTGGGCACCGGTGGTGACGTCGACCACGACCTTCCAGCAATCGTGAGCTACGACAACTGGAGCGGGGGCAATGGCACGGACGCCATCACGGTGATCTACGGCGATCCATCGCTGACCATGGGCACGGACAACAGCGTCGTGGAGAACTGTGAGACGACGCAGCTCGCCTTCAAGACCGGCATCCTGGATTACTCCTCCAAGCTGGCGGAGTACTCGGCCGATGAGATGGTGATGTGCATGGACTACGCGGCGCTGAGTGGCATGGAGACCTACCTGTGGGTCTTGAGCGCGGACGCCAGTGGCACAGGCAATATGTATGTGCATGATGCGACATCCTACCTGGACTATGCGGGTGTCTGCCCGGTCGGTGACAACCTGTCCCCTGCGATGTTCTGCAGCAAGGCCCAGGTGATGACCTTCTACGTGGACAACAATGACAGCGACGGGGTCGGCCCTGGCAGCACGAACCACCCGGTCTTGATGCTGGACATGGACCTGGACTACCCCGAAGCGGACGACATTCCGCTGGTCGAGAATGTCGAGGACTTGCAGTTCGAGTACTGCCTATTGGATGCCGACGGGGACGGTGCGATCGACTCCTGCACCGGCTCCTCGGCCGTGTGGGTGGACACGATCACCGCGGCGGAAGGCAGCAAGGTGCAGATGGTGCGCCTGCATCTTCTGGTTCGCAGCTCGCGGGACGACCCTGGGGGTACATATCGCAACACCAGGCCAAACCTGGCGAATCACACCGTCTCAGCGTCGGCTGATGGCTACTACCGCCAGATCCTGACCACCGAGGTGACCGTGCGCAACCTCCGCATGCAGGCAAACCTGTGAGCCGGGCCCGCAACATCACGCACGCCGCTGCCCAGGCGCGGCGCGGCTACATCATGCTGGTGGCCCTCATCCTGTTGGCCATCATGTCGGTCATTGGGGCGACCTCGCTGTCCGTGGCGGGGGTCGACCAGCGGATCGCGCTGCACAACCGCAAGCATATGCTGGTCGTGAACACCGCGAACGCTGGCGTCATGCACGCCCGTTGGCAGCTCGAGCACGAGAACCCGCCCAATGAAGGACTGGACACCGCCCCCGACACCTATGGCCCCTTCGTGACGGCGACGGAAGCCGAGAGCGACTTTGGCGGCTTGGCCTATGCCCACAACCTGGGCGTGTACTGGGTCGAGGCGTCCTATCTGCGGTGCGGAAACCCGCCCCCTGGCTACAGCACTGAGATCGGTAGGGCCAGCTTCCGCAGCGACTACTGGGAAATGGACTCGACGGCGCGGATGCAGAACACGAGCTACGCGAACATCAATGAAACCCAGGCTTCGACCGCTGGTATCTACCGAAAGGTGATCCGGGGGCCGTGCGTGGTTCGGTAGGGGCAACACATGAACCGATCTTCACTTCACAACAGTCTGTCGATTCGGGGCCGGGCCTGTGGCTGGATCCTGCCTTCGGCGATCTTGTGCGCTGCCCTGTCGCTGGCTGCTTGGTCTACGCCAGCCCAGGCGGCCTCCTCGGCGACAGGCGAAGAGTACCTGTCGACCGGTGAGTATGCCGAGCCCAACATCCTCTTCGTGATCGACCGCGATGCCGACATGGATGAGCCCTGTGATGACAGCTCGACGGACTCGTGCATCGAGACCGTCAAGGCGGCCATCCTCGAAGTGGTCCAGCACTACGACTGGGCGCGGTACGGCGTGGTGGGTACCAGCAGCACCGCAAGCTCGGATGCCTTCTACAAGATCGCGCCGGTGGGTACCAGCTATGCCGAACTCAGCAGCGCGATTACCCCGGTCAGCACGGTGTCGGTGGATGTGCGCAACAACGCCGAAGTGTTGGAGGACCTGGGCACCAACTACTTCTCGATCACCGCGGCCGCGGACTCGGTCGATGACGACGGTGACGGCATCGCCGCGGACTGGGCCGAGGCCCCGATCCTCTACGCCTGTGCCGAGACGCACGTCATCGTGATCACCCGGAATCGACCCGAGCAGGACGACCAGGTGAGCGGATCCTGGTCGCCCAGCATCACGCCGGATGTGACCTGTGATTCAACGGGGCTCATCACAACGGGGACCGACACGCAGTGCATGTATGACAATCTGGTCTACAAGCTCTACAACACCGATCTCAACTCGGGCCTGAGTGGCACTCAGAACGTGACGGTGCACACGGTGGGTATCGACATTGGCTCGACGACCGTCGCCGAGGACCTGTATGGAAACGCGTCGGACGTGATCGGCGGGGCAGGGACCTACACGGTGGCCGCGTCCAGCGACCAGGTGCTGTCCTCGATCCTGACGGTGATGCAGGACATTCGTACTGGCACATTCAGCCGGTCGACGCCGATCGTGACCTCGTCTGGGGACCGGTTGATCTACTCCTTCTACGAGCTGACCGGCGACAACCCGCTCGCAGAAGGGC
>JAADHA010000252.1 GCA_013152105.1 Oligoflexia bacterium
CAAGGGTCGACATCCTGGCCACCTAACTGCGGGTGTGTGCAGGGACCACACGCGTCACAGCATCGCCGGGCGAGCCAAACTGGGAACGTTATGCTTGCGCTTCCATTCCAGGGAAGCGCCGATTCCTGTCACGCAGGCGCGCAGCCACAGCGCCATCTCCGTCCCTCCACCCACCCCAGCAGCCTGCAATGCCCCGCCCCGACTTCTTCATCCTTGGCGCCCCAAAGTGCGGCACCACCGCGATGTACCAATGGTTGAGCGCTCATCCTGATCTCTACCTGCCAGCCAAAGAGCTGCACTACTGGGGCGCTGACCTCCACCACCGCCGACCCAAACTGAGCCGCGACCAGTACCTGGCACTCTTCGCGGACGCTCGCCCTGACCAACTCGTTGGCGAAGTTGCCGTCTGGTACCTGATGAGCACCCAAGCACCAGTCGAGCTGAAGGCATTCGCTCCCGATGCTCGAGTGATCGCCATGCTTCGACACCCTGCCGAGCTCATCCACAGCCTTCACAGTCAGCTTCTCTACAGCGGTGAGGAAGACCTGACCGATCTCAAGGCAGCCCTGGCGGCCGAACCCGACCGCCGCGCGGGACGCCGCATCCCAAAGAGCACCCACGTCGGACTGGAAGCCCCACCAGACGAATGCCTTCATTACCACCAGGTCGTAAACTTCGCCCCGCAGATCGCCCGATGGCAAGCCTGCTTTGGAAAACAGCTCCTCGTGGTCCTTCACGACGAACTCAGGGCCGATCCACAGGCCACCTATCGGCATGTCTTGGACTTCATCGGTGCCGACACGTCGTTCAGCCCAGACTTCAGCGTCGTCAATCCCAACAAGCGTGTACGCAGTCAAGCCAGCCAGCGACTGATCCAAGGACTACGTTGGGGTCCGTGGAACCGACTGGTACCACCTGGACATCTACGCAACGCAGCCCGCCGCGGCTTTCAACGTCTCCAGCATCTCAACACCAGCTTCGAGCAGCGAGCACCGCTGGATGGCGAACTGCGGTCCCAACTGCTGGCCGAGTTGGCCCCCGGCGTCGACGCACTTGAGCACAGCATCAAGCGCGATCTCGATTCCTGGAGGCGATAGCCCGCTCCAAGCGGGGTCAAAGGCCGAGGCTATAGATCAGGTAGAAACTACCGGAGTCGGTTCCGACGCTGTCGTTCGCGATGGCGCCGATACCGATGGCCTGGGTACCAGAGCCGGTCAGGTCGCCGACGAAAGCGACCGGTGTACCGGCTGCATCATCCGCGCTCTCACCCACGAACGAGGCAGCAGCATCCCCAACCCCCAGCGTTCCAGTCACAGGTCCCGCGTAGAGATAGGTCGTGCCTTCCCCCGCGTCGCCAGCAGTCGAGGCCGCAACCAGCAGGTCACCGACGCCGTCTCCATCGAAGTCCCCACCGAGGTCCCCACCTCCACGCACAGCGGTTCCAAGCATGTGGCCGGTCGTCAGACCCAGAATGGTCGCATCGGCCAGATCGCGTGCAGACCCACCGTCCAGACTGGAGACGCTGACGGTCCCGGCGTAGACGTAGACCGCGCCGGCGTCGGACCCGACCGCGCTGTCATGCTGAGAAGCGACAACGATGTCATCGTAGCCGTCTCCGTCCTGGTCACCCAGGTAGCTCACGCTGTTGCCGAACTCGACACCGGAAGAATCGCCGAGGATCTTGGCGTCCGCCGCGCCCAGCGAGATGTCGCCTGAGAGGGGACCCAGGACCACGTAGGTTGAACCTGTAGACGAAATCTGGTTTGCGACGCCTGCGATCAGGTCGTTGTAGCCGTCTCCGTTGAAGTCGCCGTGGACGGCCAAGGCCGATCCAGCCTGATCCGATGCAGACTCGCCGGTCATCCGAGCGGCCCACCCGCTGCCTGTGCCCAGGTCCGTGACGCCGGCCCCGCCCACCGGTCCCGAGAACACGTAGATCGCGCCAGCGCTGGTGTCGATCGCGTCATTGAGAGGAGATGCCGTAACCACATCTGGGTTGCCATCACCAGTGAGGTCCGTCATCTGAACGCTGACACCCAGATAGTCATAGGTCGACTCGCCATACCAGGTGGCCGTCGCGTCATCCGGCCCGAGGGAGGACGTTGCGCCGAGCAAATCCGTGCCACTGAAGACATAGACCGCGCCGGTGGCAGAACCACCCGACTCATCGTTCGGTGCCGATGTCACCACGTCGTTGATGCCATCCCCGTCGATATCAACGCCACCACCGAAGCCTCGCCCCATGTGATCGGACGAGTCCCCGCCCAGGATGATCGCGTCGGCACTGCCAACGCTGGCGACCGTGCCCGAAGACACCGGCCCCAGGAAGAGGTAGGCCGCCCCGGCATCTGTAGCGGCCGTGTCGTTGGCGGTCGCGCCGACGATCACTTCGTCGAAGCCGTCGCCGTTGAGGTCACCGAGCCCCGTGAATCCCACACCGGCGTTGTCAAGACTGGCTTCGCCGGTGAGCACCACGTCGGCATCCGCCAAGGAGAGCGCGCAGCCGGAGTAGCCGCCGTCACAGTTATCATCGACACCGTTGTTGCAGACCTCGGCCGCGTCGGGGTTGATGGCCGCGTCGGTATCGTCGCAGTCGTCAGCGACCGGTGCATAGTCGGCAGGCTGACTGCATGCCACGGTTGTGGTGTCGGAAAGCCCGTAGTCGTCACCATCAACGTCCTGGTACCAGGTCACCGCGTCGACAGCGGTGTTCTCGTCGATCCCGTCCACGCAGTTGTTGTCGATGCCATCGCAGTACTCAACCGCGTCTGGGTTCACCGCGCTGTCGCTGTCGTCACAGTCCCCAGCGACATCGATGTAGCCCTTGGGGGTGTCGCAGGTCAGGACGAAGTCGACATAGGTGCCGTACCCGTCCGTGTCGGCATCCATGTAGTGCAGGTCCCCCGAGTCGTGCAGGGTGTCCGTGTCCGCGTCGTCGATCAGGCCGTCGCAGTCGTTGTCCACGCCGTCGCAGACTTCATCGCCCTCGGGGCTGATATCGACATTCGCGTCATCGCAGTCCTGGTCGTTCTCGACGTAGTCGGGAGGGGTGTCGCAGGCGAGCTCTTCCGTGGCAGGGTCGCCGTAGCCGTCGCCGTCCACATCGGCCCAGTAGCTGACGAGATCGCCCGCGTTCTCGTCGATGGTCCCGTTGCAGTTGTTGTCGTAGCCATCGCAGATTTCCTTGGCCCCCGGGTTGGATTCGACCCGGGCGTCATCGCAGTCATCACCGTTGTCGACGTAGCCCTTCGGCTGTTCACAGGCCGTCTCCACGTAGGTGGACGAGCCATAGCCGTCCCCGTCGTAGTCGAGATACCAGGTACCCGCATCGACCACGCTGTCGTCAGCGGCATCGACCAGCTTGTCGCAGTCGTTGTCGATGCCGTCGCAGACTTCGTCCGCCGAGGGGTTGATGGCGCTGCTGGTGTCGTCGCAGTCCTGGCAGGCTGGGAAGCTGTCGCCGTCAGCATCGGCATAGCCGACTGAGCCATCGCAGTTGTAGTCGTTCGGATCCTGGCAGTCGCTCTCGGTCGCACCGGGATGATATCGGCTGTCGCTGTCGTCGCAGTCATCGCCCGTTGCCACATAGCCCGTCGGCTGGTTGCAGCTCTGCAATTCTGCGTTGCCGTCGCCGTATCCATCGGCGTCTGCATCGAGGTACCAGATGTCCCCGGCGTCGTTGTCGACCGTGCCGTCGCAGTCGTCGTCGATGCTGTTGCAGAGCTCGGGCGCGTCAGGGTAGACGGCGGAGTTGTTGTCATTGCAGTCCACATCACTGGTGAACCCATCCTTGTCCCTGTCCCTCTTGCACGCGACCAAGGTGAGCCCAACCAGAAGTGCAGCAGAGTGGCGCATGATGTGCTCCGTGGAGTAGCGAGTGACGTAGCCGACAGGTCCAGGCTAACCCCGACTCAACGTGGCCGCCCGCAACGGTTTACATCATAGGGGAAGCTACGCGAAGTTGCACCCAGAGGTACGAAAAGGTGAAGGGATCAGGCAAGGCGTACCGATGGATTCGACTCCTCGCACCTACGCTCTTGGTGGTTCTCCCGATCGCGTTGACCGCCCTGTTGCGGCCGGGCCTCGATGTCTACGATGCGCGGGACGAGACGCTCTTTCACCTGCCTACAACCCGGGCATTCGCGGCAGCCCTGCCCACTCCTGACCTCTCCGACTACGCCTCCGCGACCACGCCGCTCTACCACCTGATGCTGGCCCCCCTCGCCGCAGCCACCGGCGGTGCGCTGCTGCCTCTCCGTCTGCTGACGCTCCTGCTGGCCCTCGGTCTACTGGCCGCCGTTGCCGTCCTCATCGACCACCAGCGCGCCATTCCAACCTGGGGAGCCTGGCTTGCCCTGCTGCCACTGGGCTTGTCGCCCTACTTCATCGGCCCCGCTGTGCGCCTGTCGACCGACGACGCAGCCCTGCTGTGGGTCGCAGCGGCCCTCGTGGTGCTGGATCGCGCGCGCGCAAAACTTCCCGCCCTGGACCTGGGGGCCCTCTGCATCGCCGCGCTCCTGGCTGTCGCTGCCGTCCTGACCCGCCAGGTTCATGGCTGGATAACCGGGCTCCTTTTCCTGATGCCCCTGTTGGCGACAGACGCGGCGTGGCGCAAACGCGCGATCGGTCTGGCCCTGGGCGCCCTCCCGGTCGCGGCCCTGGCACCCCTGGTGTGGTGTTGGCGAGGTCTCACGCCGCCCTCCTTTTCTGAGCACCAGGCTGGCCTGAATCCTGATGTCCTGCTGACCGAGCTCGCCGTGCTGGGCGCGCTGGGTGCCGCACAGGCGCCCTGGCTGTGGTCCGCAATCGGTCGGCTCGCGCCCCTGGCCAGCATCACAGCTCGGGGCGGCGTGCTGCTGGGGTGCGCCTTGACCGGGGTCCTGATCTTGGTGGCACACCCACTGCCCTTCGTGGCAGACACGCTGCACTATGGCGGATCGCTGTGGTCACTCAGCAGCCACCTCCCGAATCTCGGCGGCACGACCGCGGCGTTCTGGGTTCTGGTGCCGCTCGGCCTGCTGTGGTGCGTGGGGATCGCCGCCGAGGGCTGGCATCGGCGCGACCCCCTTCCAACCGCCGCACTGACCCTCTTCCTGGCCGCGAACGTGGCCAGCGCGCGGGCCTACCAGAAATACTACGAACCCTTCCTGCTCATCATCCTGGCGTGGGTCATGTCTCGCAACAAGGCTCAGCGCTGGTGGTGGTGGCTGGGCCCCGGCTTGCTGGCAACGGCGTGGCTCTTGATCGCCGTGGTGCGCTTCGTGATCTAGACTCGGCGACGCCGTCCCCCGACCGCCGCCATGCACAGCAGAACCAGCCCGAGGCAAGCCCCAGAAGCCGGGTTTCCAGCTCCGGCGACCGCATTGCAGCCGGTCGGCTCATCCACGAACCACGGTGAAACCCACACCCGATCCTCACCGCCGAGTGGGTCGTCCGGATCGACGCTGCCGTCCCGCAACATCCGCACGCGCAGGTAGGTCCAGTGCTCGTCAGTCGGTGGGTCCCATCGATCACCGAAGGCATCGCCGCTGCCCGACGAGACGACGCGCCCACCGTCGACGACCCGCTCGATGACGACCTC
>JAADHA010000159.1:0-1290 GCA_013152105.1 Oligoflexia bacterium
CCCGGCCGTGAGCGACTGCCTGGATCACGGCATCCTCAGCCCCAAGCCCGCGGGCCGCCAGGTCTTGTGCGAGGCCCCCCAGGTGGGGATCGTGCAGCAAGAAGCGCTGGATGTCGAGGTAGGCCAGGTCGTCCGGGTCGGTTCCCACCAGGCGCGTGCGCTGGCGGCCGAGTGTTGCCTCGACCAAGGCCAGGGCCGCGCCAAGGCGCACCGACGATGGCTGTGAGGATGGCTGTGAGGATGGCTGCTGAGTGAGCGCTGCTTGCTGGGGGTCCTCGAAGCCTGGCCAGCGCCAGACTCGCCCGGCCGCCCGGCCGGGCGCACAGGCCACGCCGGTCCACGCATCGCAGCCGCCTGAGCGTGGGCTCGGCGGGTCCATCAGGTCGAGTCTGAGCCGCTGCGAAAGCCCTGGGCGACCAGCTCGCGCAGGGCATCAGCGGCCGGGGCGTGCTGCTTGCCACTACACGTGATGGTCAGCAGGGTGCCCTGGCGGGCCAGAAGCGAGCTGAGGGCCAGCAGGCTCTTGCCATCGACGACCGGCCCCACGGTGCCGACGACGACCCGGCAGGGCCAGCGAGCAGCGGTCTCCACGAAGCGCGCCGCGGCGCGAAGGTGCAAGCCCAGCTCGTTGACGACCTGGACGCGCACCGTGGTGGCGTCGGTCCGTTGCCCACGATCTGGCAGAGAAGGTGTTGTCATGCCGCCTCCGGTCCGGCTGGCTGGAGCCACTGGGTCGCGGCCGTGACGTTGCGACGCCCGTACTCGAGGACATCTTGAGCCAGGATGGTCAGGTCCGTGGTCTCCTGGCGGCGTCCGATGGCGCGCAGCACCATGGGCAGGTTGACGCCGGTGACCACATCGACCCGACCCTCGGCCAGCAAGGCCATGGCCAGGTTGCTGGGGGTGCCACCCAGCATGTCGACCAGGACCAACACCCCATCGCCCGCGTCGGTCTGATCTACTGCGCTGGAGAGGGCTTTCCAGGCGTCCTCGCGGGTGGCTTCGGGGGGCAGGTCCACGCACGCCAGCGCCACCTGATGACCCAGGACCACCTCGGTCGCCTGGGCCAAGGCACTGGCGACCGTGCAGTGCGTGGCGATCACGACTCCGATCATGGGCTCAGCCTATCACCTGGGCCCGGGCGCGACCCGCTGGATCTGGTGGCCGGTGACAGGCTGCTAAACGCTTCCACCGCGACCCCCTGGCGAGTGGCGCTGAGGAAGCTACACTCCGCCCCTCCCACACCCACACCTGCCTCCCACGCCTGGGCGTATCAGCCTGGTCCTCACC
>JAADHA010000159.1:1302-10270 GCA_013152105.1 Oligoflexia bacterium
CGCGCTCATCAACCCGACGCCGAGCGATCACTACTCGCCCTGCATCCGGACGCTGGCGGCGTACCTCAAGCTCCACGGGCACGCCGTTCGGCAGATCTTCGTCCCCGCCGACCAGATCAAGCACCGGCACGAAGACGCCTACATCATGCAGCTCGAACAGACGATGATCGACGACATCGTCGACCTGGTGAAGGACTTCGACCTGGTCGGGGTCTCCTTCATGAGCTGCCAGTTCGACATCGCCGTGCAGATCACCCGTGCGGTCCAGAAGATCTGCCCCGACAAGTTCATGGTCTGGGGCGGTTTCCACGCGACGACGATGCCGCAGCAGGCGCTGGAATTCGTGGACGCGGTCTGCGTCGGCGAAGGTGAACACGCCCTCTTGGAGCTGGTCGAACGCCTGGACGCCGGTGAAGACCACACCGACGTCAGGAACTTCTGGTTTCGCAAGCCCAATGGGAAGATCGTCGGGAACCCGCATCGCCCCCTGGTCCAGGACCTGGACACGCTCCCCTACCAGGACTTCGTGTTCGAGGACGACTGGACCTGGACCCTGGACGAGCAGCACATGGAGCAGCTCACCTGGGAACGCTACAAGCAGGTGATCCCGACCTACCCCGACCGCAACGGCGACCTGCGCGACGGCTACAAGACGATGATCACGCGGGGCTGCCCGCACAAGTGCAGCTACTGCGGTGTGGCCTTCAACCACGACCTCTACAAGGGTCAACGCTACCTGCGTCGGCGCAGCGTCGAGCACCTGGTTGGCGAGGTCAAGGAGGTCGTCAAGCGCTACCCCGAGATCGGGATCATCCACTTCCAGGACGACGTCTTCTTCTCGACCAGCAACGCCGAGATCAAGAAGTTCTCGCAGGTCTGGCAGCGCGAACTGGGGCTCAACTTCCGGGCCCAGTGCTCGCCGACGACCATCAACGAAGAGAAGTACAAGGACCTCATCGACGCGGGCCTGTGCGCGACCGAGCTGGGCATCCAGACCGGTAGCTCGGACACGATGCGCACCTACAAACGCGGCATGACCAACGAGCAGCTTCTCAAGGCCGTCAATATCATCAGCAAGTACAGCGACTACATCAACGTCCCCGACTACCACATGATCCTGGACAACCCGTGGGAGTCGACCGAGGACATGATGAAGGGGCTGCGCCTGCTGTGGACCCTGCCGCCTCCCTACAATCTGCTGCCGTCCAGCCTGGTCCCCTACCCAGGGACCGAGTTTTATCACAAGGCCATCGAAGACGGCTACGTCACCGATGAGTACAACCAAGTGTACCGCAAGGGCTTTCACACCCCCAACGGCAGCTACCTCAACTTCCTCTTCTTTTTGACCCTGTTCAACAACCTGCCCAAGGAACTGGTCCAGTTCGCGGCCAGCGACGCGATCGTGCGGGTGCTCAACCAGAAGAAGTACGACAAGCTGTGGGGTTACGCCTACCAGGTCGGGGATCGCTTCCGCCAGATGCAGAAACTCTCGCACCTGGCGGTAAAGGGAAAACTCTTCGAGATCACCAATATGCGCGACCTGAAGCGAATGGCCAACCAGGGCAAATAGCCCCCCCTTGGTCTTCGGGACAGGCCACTCTCCCCCCTCGGGGTGCGCGCTTGTGCGCATTGGACCCTTGCCCGTAGGCTGCCGCCGTGGCACCTTTGCAGCGATGACCCGCCACCAGTCCGAAGCCGAGCGCCGTACGCAGATCATGCGCGCCGCTCGGGCCGTCTTCATCGACAAGGGCTTCATGGCGGCCCGGATGCAGGACGTGGCGCGACGCGCTCGCTTGTCCAAGGGGGCGCTCTACTTCTACTTTCCCAGCAAGCGGGACCTGTTCTACGCGCTGGTCGAGGACGAACAACGCGTGACCCTCTCCTTCCTGCAGCTCGCCGAACAGGATCCGCGCCCCGCGACCATCAAGCTGCTGGACCTCGGCCGACAGTACTTGGACTACTTCGCGGGGCTGAAGTCTCCGCCTCGCTTCTTCCTGCTGATGACCGAGATGGCCATCCGGGATGAAGAGATCCGCGATCGGGTCCAGGCCATCCACCAGCACTTCGTGCGCCAGCTCGCCGACATCATCGCCCAGGGCCAGGCCCAGGGAGAATTCGGCACCATCGACCCCATCGCAGCCGCGCAACTTCTCAAGGCCTTCGTCGACGGGCTGGCCGGACAGTCAGCGGTCGGGATCCGTCCCGACGTGGAACGTCTGTCGACCGACGGGATCCGTCTGATCTTCGAGGGGCTGGGCCTCACGCCGCGGACACCGGCCAAGAAGGCTGATCCTCCCACCATCATCGCCGAGGCTGGCTGATGTCCCTGGCTATGGCACGTCGCCACGCGATGCTGCGCTGGACCGGCGTGCCCCTGGTGGTGATCGGCGCGGGTTTGCTGGTCTTCTCGCTTATTCAGGCTGCCAGGGGCGACGCCTTGTGGACCACCATTCCTCATGCCTTGCTGGGGCTGGGCCTGGGCCTGGCTGCCTTCGGGGCCAACCACGACACCGCTCTGGCCCTGGCCTGGGAGATTCGCAGCAACAGCAGTGCCGGTGCGGAGACTCCAGGGGGTCCCCTTCAGGACGAGCTCGACCGTGAACTAGAAGCCGACCGGACCGCCGTGATGGCACTTCGTGCGTCGCCTCGGGTGGCGCTGCTCATGCCTTTTATCGCGCTGCTGGTACAAGTCTGGCTGTTGTGGCGACTGCTCGGGTGAGCCCAGCATCGGGCCACAGTGCATCGAGCCACAGTGCATCGGGCCACAGTGCATCGAGCCACAGTGCATCGAGCCACAGTGCACCATCCCTGGCCTTTGTCGGGCTGGATCGGCAGCTCTACCGGGTATCGCTGGGGCTTGGCGCCGCCCAGCAGATCACCTGGTCTCGGGTCGTCGGCGGTCTCTCGGCCTTGACCGGTCAGGCCGCACCGGACGGCTGCGGGTGGCCCTGCTGGTCTCCAGATGGAAGCTGGCTGGCGGGTTTTCGCGCATCGCTCTCGCCGGACGGGGGTCCAACCACGGCCTTTATCGCCCAGGTTGACGGCGTCGAGGAACGGGAGATCTTCGCCCGTCCAGACGAGCACCCCATCTACCTGCAGTGGAGCCCAGACGGCCGCGCCCTGGGCTTGCTCTGTCAGCGCGACGAAGATCTTCTTTTGTACCGCATCGACGTGGAGGACGCTAGCGTTCGCCTGGTGGACTCGGGCGTGCCCCTGTTCTTTTCGTGGGGTGCGGACAGCGAACAGCTCATCATCCACGCCGGAGCAGGCACCCGGCGGGCTCGCCTGGTCTGCCGCGCGGCGGGCGGCTCGGGCGAGGACGTGATCTTTCCGGCCAGTCCGGGCAGCTTCTGTACCCCCTTGCTGGTGCCCGGCAATCCACGGCGCGTGGCCTTTGCCACCAGCGCGCCTGGCGGCAGCGGGTCCAAGGTCTGCACGGCCGATCTGGACGCCACACCCGCCACATCGCGACGCTGCGCGGTCTGTTGGCCGTCGTGCCGGACCAGGAAGGTCGTCGAGTGGCGATTGCCAGCGCTCCAGGGGGCGAGGGGACCCCCTACGATGGCCTCTGGCTGGCCGATCTCCAGGGCGGCCCCCTGGTGCAGGTGTCCACACATGATCTGATGGCCTTCTTCTGGTGTCGGGGGGGGCAGCGCCTGGTCTACGCGGCCCTGGACCAGGACGCGGGCTGCGCGCGCTGGTACCGCTGTGACCTGGGCACAGATGATCCCAGTGACTCGGTCGAGCAGGAACTGGCAGCCTTCTGGCCATCTCGTGACCAGCTCTTCCTGCTGCACTTCTTCGAGCAGTTCGCCGCCAGTCACCGAATCATCGACCCCTCAGGTCGCTGGCTGACCTGGGCCAGCCACCCCGAGCCCGGTGCGGAGATCACGGACTTCAGCCCGCGAATCATGGCCTTGGACCTGACTTCACCAGACCCGGACCCGATCGTCCTGGCACCCGGCAGCTTCGCGGTGTTCAGCCCCCCGCCCGGAACAGGATAGCAGGCACTTTCACCCCACCCGGAGACCCCCATGCCCATCATCGACATCGTCAGTGCAGCACTCTCCGGCCCCGCCGGACGCGTGGTAGAAGGCCCCGTTCGCGCCATCGTCAACGAGGTGCTCCAGGATCGTGGCTATGCCTCTCCGGCCGAAGTCCAGGCACTGCGAGACGACCTGGCCAGACTGACCGACACCGTGACCCGCCTTGGCGCCGAGCTGACCGACCTGCGGACCCAGGCCGATGGCCTCAGCACCCAGGTGGACGGGCTCCGACAGCAGTTGGCGGCGGCCCCCGCTCCGCAGGCGGCCCCCGAACCCGAAGCTGCGCCGGCAGCCTCGAAAGCGCCAGCCCCCGCGTCCAAGGCCGACCGGCTGGGCATGAGCATCGATGACTATGAACGCTGGCGGTCCGGCGGCCTCCCCGGCGTCATCGGACCCGACGGCTACGTGGACATCAAGGGCACCACATGGCGGGTCAACGCCGCCCTGGAAGGCCAGCCCTACACGCTCTCGGCCCACAAGAACCCGCGGGTTCAGGTCAAGGGGCGGCCCGTCGCCAAGACGCGCGTCGGCTAAGGCCCCACCGGCGGATCCGACCTACAGGGCCGTCCACTGGGACAGCGGCAGGTGGTCGCTGCTTGGCGGCGCCTGGGCCGCGACGATGTAGTCGGCCCGGCGGTTGCGCTCCTCGTCCGTCTCGTCCGGGGTCGGCACCGCCAGGCCGCGCTCACCCAGGCCCTGGTAGTGAATGCTGCCCGCAAAGCCGCGTTGCCGGAACCAGGTGGCGATCGCCTTGGCGCGGGCCCGGCTGAGGGTCTGGTTGGACTGCGTGGAGCCGACCGTGTCGGTGTAGCCCGCGACGTAGAGGTTGACCGGCGCGACCTTGCCGTAGCGGTCGACGATGTCCTGGACCTGGTCCCAGGCGGCCTCCAGCTTGGCGCCTTCGCCCTGCTGGATCGTGCGCTGTCCGGTCTCGAAGACCACGTCCTGGTGGGGAACGCTGTAGCTCCAGGGGAACAGCTCCAGGCGGGAAGCGAAGCCTCGGTCGTCGGTGGCGGTGACGACCAGCTTCAAGACCAGGGACTCGGTCGGCGTCCAGCTCAGGCGGAGGCCGTCCCCGGTCGGGGAGAAGGCGTCGCTGCTGAACAGCTCGCCCGCTTCGCCCGAGCCGAGGACCGTCGCGCTGACCAGGGGACGATCACCGCGCAGGACCAGCGTGCCACCGGACAGATCGAGGTCTTGCTGCGCCACGCTGAGGGTCGTGGGAGGCTGGACATCAATCTGGAAGGAGAGCGGCATCTCGGCCTGGCTGCCGTCGCTGAGCGTGATCGACAGGGTGCCGGTGCAGGTGTGCTGGCCTTGGCTGGCGTCCAGGGGAAGGCGCACCGCCACGGCGAGCGCTGCCTTGCCAGAGCGGTCCGCGCTGACGCCGCCGCAGTCGACATGCACGCTCAGATCGTCCAGGCCACGCTGGGGAATCACGATGAGGGCCGGTGGTGTGCCGCCGATGACACCGTCGCGCACGACCTCGAGTCGCACGGCATCTCCAGCGCTGGCCGAGGGCGAGGCCAGCAGGAGCAGGCCGGCGAGGGGCAGGCCGGCGCCGTGTGGGGGAGGGGAGTGAAAAGATGCAGTGCGAGAGGTCGAAGCGGACACGATGATCTCCACGAGGGCCGAGCTTAGCGCGTCGCGTTAGACCGCCCGCCCAAGCGCTCCTGGAGTCGATATGAAGGACCTGTTTGCCCGCCTCGGCCTGAAAGACGTCAACCCTGGCGCGTGGATCGGCACGCAGCCCCTGCCGACCCTCGGCGCGCCGATCGCCGACAGCGAGAACCCCAGCACCGGCCAGCCCCTGGCCTCGATCGCGCTGGGCAGCGCCGAGCAACTCGACCAGGTGATCAGTGCCTCGCAGGCAGCCTTTGAAGCCTGGCGCCTGGTGCCCGCCCCCAAGCGCGGCGAAGTCGTCCGGCAGATGGGCCAGGTCCTGCGTGAACACAAGGACGACCTGGGTCGTCTGGTCACCCTTGAAGTCGGCAAGGTCCTGTCCGAAGGCCTGGGCGAAGTCCAAGAGAGCATCGACATGGCCGATCTGGCGGTGGGCATGTCGCGCCAGCTCTTCGGCCTGACCATGCACTCCGAGCGGCACAGCCACCGCATGTATGAACAGTGGCACCCGCTGGGCCCGGTCGGCGTCATCACCGCCTTCAACTTCCCCAACGCCGTGTGGGCCTGGAACGCCATGGTGGCCCTGGTCGCAGGGAACAGCGTGCTGTGGAAGCCCTCTCACAAGGCCCCGCTCAACGCGATCGCGACCCACCGCCTGCTGGCGAAGGTCGCGCAAGACGCCGGCTTCCCCGGACTGCTCACCCTGATCGTCGGTGCCAACCGCAGCGTCGGCGACAAGATGATCAACGACCACCGCCTGCCGCTGATCAGCGCGACCGGATCGGTCCCCATGGGGCGGCACGTCGGCCAAGCCGTCGCCAAGCGCCTCGGCCGCAGCTTGCTGGAGCTTGGCGGCAACAACGCCATCATCGTGACCCCCGATGCCGACCTCGACCTGGCCTTGCGGGGCGTCGCCTTTGGCGCGGTCGGCACCGCGGGACAGCGCTGCACGTCGACCCGGCGGATCTTCGTGCACGAAGACATTGCCCAGGAATTCCTGCGGCGCCTGGTCGCGGTGTACGAACAGCTCCCCATCGGCGACCCGCTGGACGCCAGCACCCTGGTGGGGCCGCTCATCGACGCGCGCGCCGTCAAGGACTACCAGATGGCGCTGGAGACCGCCGTGGCTCAGGGCGGAGAGATCCTCACCGGGGGTCAGGTCCTCGACCGCCCTGGAAACTTCGTGCGCCCGACCATCGTCCGGGCCAGGGCCGATATGCCGATCTGCGCGGAAGAGACCTTCGCGCCGATCCTCTACGCCATCAGCTACACCGACCTGGACCAAGCCATCGCCTGGCAGAACGACGTGCCCCAGGGCCTGTCCAGCGCCATCTTCACGGACAGCTTCCGGGAATCCGAGCGCTTCCTGGCGGCCCACGGCAGCGACTGCGGCATCGCCAACGTCAACATTGGCACCTCGGGCGCCGAGATCGGTGGCGCCTTTGGCGGCGAAAAAGAGACCGGCGGCGGTCGCGAGGCGGGCAGCGACGCCTGGAAGGCCTACATGCGCCGCCAGACCTGCACCTTGAACTTCGGCAGCGATCTGCCCCTGGCCCAGGGCGTCACCTTCGACATCTGAGGTAGCAGAAGTGGCCCGATCACGCGGTCAATCCTCGGCCACGGTCGAGCTGCTGCTGATCGCCAGCGTCGCCCTTGTGGCGGTGTTGGTCCTGGGATGGCTGCGCATGCCCGATGTGGAGCGCGGTGTGAAGACCCTGACCGTGGACGTCGCCCAACGGCTGGGGATCGCCGAGTAGGGGTGGGGCGCTATCGCCGGACGGGGTGCGGGTATCGTTCCGCCCTGTGCTGGAACCGCAGGATCTTGGGGTTGAGCACGACGCCGTCCTTGATCTCGATGGCCCTGCGGATGGTCTCACTGCGCTCCCAGGCGGCGGGACCGCCCATGACGGTCTCGATGAAGGGCAGCACGGCTCCGGTCAACTCCCAGGATGCGCTGTCCCAGAGGTAGGAAGGGGTGTGATTGACCGCGTAGTAGTTCACCGACCCGACCTTGAAGGTGGGCGCCTTGAAGGATGTGGGGCGGGCGAAGGGGAAGCCCATTCCGTCATCACAGCTCACGTCGACGATCAGGGCGCCCGGCTTCAAGGCGGCGTGCTGGCCTTCCTTGATGAACATCAGCGGCCGGTCGGTGTCCTGGAGGATGCCGTTGACGATGACATCGGCCCTGGCCAGCGCGTCGACCATCGGGCGCGGGGTCCCGTCTTCTTCGATCACGCCGGTTTCAGCGCCGTCCTGGGCACGCTTCATCTGGCCGTAGTGACACCCGACGATCTTGTCGTGTACGGCCCACGGCGGGCGGCTGGTGTAGACGGTGACCGAGAATCCGCGTGCAAGCAGGGCGAAGATGGCGCCGCGGCTGACCGAGCCGTGGCTGATTACGGCCGCCTGGCGGGCCGCCCCGTAGACCGCGTCCATTCCCACCAGGCCTAGCGCGTGGATGACGCCGCAGTAGCCCGCCATCTCGTTGTTGCGGTCGAAGGCGTGCAGCCCCTGGACGCCGTCACCCCAGGCGAACATCGCCTCCCAGGCGATGAGGGTCAGCTTCATGTCGATGGCCGCCTGGGTCATCTCTTCGCCCTGCACGCAGTGCGGCCAGCCCCACAGGGTGGCGCCCTGGCGCATCTGCCGCAGGTCTTCGGGGATCGGCTTGGGAAGGAGCACCACGTCGCACCCACGCAGCAGCTCATCCCGGCTGCCCAGCGGGCCGAAGCCCGCGCCGATCTCGTCGTCGCCGATGCCGAATGCGGCGCCATATCCGGCCTCGAACCGTATGTGCGGGCGAACCGCTTCAGGCACGCGATCGAGGAGCCTCGGGTGGATGGGGAGGCGGCGTTCGTTTTCTTTTCGCGACTGGTGGAGGACGGCCAGGGACAGCATGGTGGTTGCCTATGTGGGTTTGAGAGGCTCTCGCTTCTCGGTGAAGCGCAGTCCAGCCGCCTCGACCTCTTTGAGCACGGGCTCGAAGATGGCGGGGTGGGTGGGGATCAGGCTGCCGGTGAGGCTGAGATCGCCGCGCAGCACCAACTGGACGGCGATGGCCACGGGCAGGCCGACCGTGCGTGACATCGCGGTGAAGCCGCCGGCCTGCCCTTCGACGGCGAGGGTCGAGGTGATCCGCTCGGCGGGGCGGTCGGGGTACTCGACATCGAGTTCGTGGACGAGAAGCACGAGGTCACGCATCTCGTCCGTGAGAGGCAGCTTTTGCCGGAGCAGGTGGATCATCATGGCGCAGGCCGTGTCGCCCTCACAGCCGATCACCTCGTCGGAGAACAGGCCCA
>JAADHA010000360.1 GCA_013152105.1 Oligoflexia bacterium
CGGGGGCGACTACTTGCTCACCAGTATCAACCAAGAGGACGGCGGCTGGGGCATGGGCACCTTCTGGACGATGATCGTCGACCGCAAGGGGCGCCCGGTGTGGGCGCTGGAGACCCCGCAGGAACGCTGGACCATGTTCGCGCAGGTCGCGGTCACGGGCGACCGCATCCTGTGGGACGCGAACAGCTACTGGAGCGACTGGGACGATGGGGCGCTGTCGCGGGTCTACCGGCGCTATCTCGATGAGGAGATCGACTCGATCTCCACTCCTGGCCTTCACCACGCCTTTGTCCAGCTCCCTGACGGCACGCTGGTGTGGGGCAGCCAGGACCACGGCGGCTACGAAGCCCTGGTTGAGCAGCCTTTGGGTGAGACCGAGCAGACCGTCTTGTGGAGCTGCTGGGCGGACTGGCCGGATTCCGGTGACTGCAAGTCGAACGGCCTGTTCTACAGCCAGGAACGAGACACCTTCCTGTACAGCTTCTACACCAACGACTCCATTGTTGAAGTCGACCACAGCACCGGCCAGAGCTTGTGGTGGGCCGGCGAGGTGCCTGATGGCTTCGAGTTCGCCGAGGGCAGTCAGCAATTCAACTGGCAGCACGGGATCAGCTACACCGACACCGGCAGTATCTTGTTGTCGTCTCGGGTCTACGGTTCTGATGCGGCGGCCCTGACGACCGCTCTCGTCGTCACCAGCCAGACCACCGAGGCCATCGAGTACACGGTGGACTACGATCTGGGGGTCTTGACCGAGATCTGGAGCTACAGCCCTGGCGTCTACGCTGGCACCAACGGCGACACCTGGCGGTTGGCCAATGGCAACACCCTGCACACCCTGGGCAGCGCTGGCCACGTTTTTGAAGTCGATCCTGACGGCGTGATCGTGTGGCACCTGGACATGCTCTCGGACCACATGATGGGTCGCAGCCACTGGCTCGACGATCCCTATGCCCTGTTGAGCCCCGGCAGCGCAGGCTGATCTCTTCCGCTTCTCCCGCCCTCCCACCGGATTCTGACAGTTTCACCGTGGCGAGAAGCCGCAGGATCGGGCATCGTGCGGCGTCAGCTCCACTCATCGTCCATCCCGGAATCGCCATGTACGCACGCCCTGCCCTCCTTCTCACCCTGCTCCTGGTCGCCTGCGGTGGCAAGACGACTGGCGATGACACAGGGACCAACGGTACGACCGGGGATGGCGGCACGGTCGCGGATGGTGGCAACACGGATGGGGGCACGGTCACGGATGGGGGCACGGTCACCGACGGCGGCACGGTCACGGATGGCGGCACGGTCACCGACGGCGGTGCCGATGGCGGGGGCACCACCGGCGCCTTCAGCGTCACGGGTCTTGGCTGGCGCCTGGACGAGGACATACAGTCCCTGGCCTATGTGAGCTGGACCCAGAACGGCGACGCCACGGTCCACGTCGAGTACAGCTTTGACGATGGCGAGTGGCTCCAGAGCCCCGACATGGACGCCACAGCAGGCGAGCACGAGCAGATCCTGGTCGGGATCCCCTTTGACACCACCGTGTCCTGGAACGTCGTCGCGGCAGGCGAGGATGTCTCGGTGGCGGGTGACGCGATCACCACGGGCGCGCTCCCCTCGGGCTTGCCGGTGGGCTCCGTTGATGTCAGCGAGAGCGACCGCTGGTTGCCCCAGGGCAAGTACCTGCTCACCAGCATCAACCAGGAGACGGGCGGCTGGACCGGCGGCCACTACTGGACCATGATCATCGACCGCCAGGGGCGGCCGGTGTGGGCCCACCTGGCGCCTTCGCGGCACTGGACGCTGTTCGTCCAGGTCGCTCAGACTGGCGACCACATTCTGTGGGACGAGTCCACCTACTGGAGCGACTGGGATGACGGCGCCGGCTCAACGGTGCATCGCACCTACCTCGACCAGGAGTTCGACGAGATCTCCACGCCTGGACTGCACCACGAGTTCGTCCAGCTCCCCGACGAGGCCCTGGTCTGGGGCAGCCAGTACGATGGCGGCGGCGAAGCCCTGGTCGAGCAAGCCATGGGCTCCAGCGAGCGGACGACCCTGTGGACCTGCCGGGCCGACTGGCCGAATTCTGGCGATTGCGAGTCCAATGGGTTGTTCTACGACGTAGGCAAGGACACCTTCCTCTACAGCTTCTATACCAACGACTCGATCGTCGAGGTCGACCACGCAACTGGCGATACCCTGTGGTGGGCGGGCGGCGTCCGTGGCGGCTACACCTTTACCAAGGGATCGCGGCAGTTCTCGTGGCAGCACGGCATCAGCTACACCGACACCGGGACCCTGTTGTTGTCGAGCTACGCCATCGACGACGCCGGGCACCCCTTCACGCCGGCCATCGAGTACGAGGTCAACCATGACGACCAGACCCTGACCGAGGTCTGGTCCTATGACCCAGGGGTCTACGCCAGCACCAACGGCGACACCTGGCGCTTGTCCAACGGCAACACCCTGCACACCATCGGCACCGCGGGCCACATCATGGAGGTCGACCCGGACGGGGCGATCTTGTGGGATGTCAACTACCACGGGTCCCACCTGCTGGGCCGCAGCGAGTTGATCGAAGACCTCTACACCCTGGTCAGCCCCGACTCATCCTACTGAAGAGTGGCGGCCGAGCCCCGATGGGGGCATGCTGCCGTCGCTCCTGGAGATCAACATGACCCTGATCCTGACCCTGACCCTGACCCTGACTCTTGCGCTTGCCTGCAAAGGCAAGAACAACGGCGGTGACACCGCGACCAGCGCTGACGGCGGCGCTGACGCTGGCGCGACCGACCGATGACGCCGGAACGGCTGATGGAGGGGGCACGGTCGATCAAAGCACCTACGCCACCAGTGACCTCTTCGACAACCTGAGCTGGCAACTCAGCGATGAGATCGGCAGCCTGGCGACTGTGAGCTGGACCCAGACCGATGCGGCCACGGTTCACGTCGAGTACCACTTCGACGACGAAGACTGGATGAGCACGCCCAGCATGGACGCCGCGGCCGGCGACCACCAACAGCTCATCGTCGGTATCCCGTATGGCACCCGTGGCTACTGGCGGGTCGTCGCAGACAATGGGGAAATGGAGGCCGGCAACTACATCGTCACCGACCCCCTGCCCAGTGGAATTCCTGACGGCACCGTGCTGATCAGCGAACCCGACAAGTGGCTATCCACCGGCAACTACCTGCTCACCAGCATCAACCAGCAGACCGGCGGTTGGACCGGTGGTCATTACTGGACCATCATCATCGACCGGGCCGGCCGGGTCGTGTGGGCCCACGAAGCCCCCGACGCGCACTGGACCTTGTTCGTGCAGGTGGCACAGACCGGCGACCACATCCTGTGGGATGAGTCGACCTACTGGAGCGACTGGGATGACGGCGCGGGATCGATGGTGCATCGCCGCTACCTCGACCAACCCATCGACGACATCTCCACGCCCGGGCTCCACCACGAATTCGTGCAGCTTCCCGATGAGACATTGGTCTGGGGTAGCCAGGATCACGGTGGCTACGAAGCGCTGGTCGAGCAGCCCATGGGAAGTTCAGAGCAGACCACCGTGTGGACCTGCGATGCCAACTGGCCGGGATCTGGCAATTGCGAATCCAACGGCCTGTTCTATGTAGAGGACACAAATACATACCTCTACAGCTTCTACACCAATAACTCCATAGTCGAGGTCGACCGCGCGACCGGCAACAGCTTGTGGTGGGCCGGCGACGTCGCTGGCGGCTACAGCTTCGATCCCGCGGACTCGCAGTACTCCTGGCAGCACGGCATCAGCTACACCGACACCGGGACGCTGTTGGTCTCGACTGAAGGCCGCGAGCTGGGCCGAAACGTCACCATGGTCCGCGAGTACGAAGTCAACCATGACACCAAGACACTGACCCAGGTCTGGTACTACAATCCCGGCGTGTACGCCAGCACCAATGGAGACGCCTGGCGCTTGGCAAACGGCAACACGCTCCACGTCATCGGCAGCGCTGGCTATGTCACGGAAGTCGACCCGGACGGCAACATCATCTGGGAGATCGACTATGACGGCACGCACCTGATGGGCCGAGGAACGCTCATCGAAGACCTCTACACGCTGGTCAGTCCGACGTCTTCGTACTGATGCCCACGGTGCCTGGCTAGCTGCCTCAGCCTGACCGGCCATCGAAGAGCAACACGATGTAGCCGACGTACAGGACGACCATGATCAGCCCGGGTAGACGGCTGAGCCGCCCGAAGAGCGACAAGAACGGCAATAGCAACAGCGAAAACCCCACGGCGACCAGCATATCGACCTGCATCTGCGCTGGGTCAATGACCAGCGGCTTGACCAGGCCGGTGGCGCCGAGGATGGCCAGGACATTGAAGATGTTCGATCCAATGATGTTGCCCAGGGCCAGGGACGAGTGGCCTCGGTAGGCCGCCACGGCGCTTGCCGCCAGTTCGGGCAGGCTGGTGCCCAACGCGACCAGGGTGAGGCCGATGACCCGGTCAGGTACCTGCAGATCCGCGGCGATGTTCACGGCGCCGCGAACTAGCAGGAAAGCCCCGCCAGCCAGCGCGGCCGTGCCCAACAGGATGGAGATCAGCGCCATCCACACCGACGCGGGTGCTGGCGTGTCACCGTCGATGTCGACCGGCGGGGCTTGGGCTCGGGACTGCCGCGCTTCGCGAATAAGAGAGAGCAGGTAGGCTGCCAGCAACAGCAAGAGCGCCGCCGACTCAAATCGACCCTGCACGCCGTTCCAGTACAGGGCGATCGGCAAGGCGCCGGAAAACACCATCAAAGGCAGCTCTCGTCGAAAAAGCCCCGGCGTGGCATAGACGGGTCGGATCATCGCCACCAGGCCCAGGATCAACCCCACGTTGGCGATGTTGCTGCCCAGCACGTTGCCGAGGGCGACCTCGGGCACACCCTGGAAAGCGGCCGAGAGGCTGGCCGCGAGTTCTGGTGCCGAGGTGCCGCAGGCCACGATCGTCAGACCGATGAGCAGGGGGCTCATGCCGAGGATCCGCGCAAGTCGGGTAGCGCCTCGGACCAGGAACTCACCACCAACCAGCAGCAGCAGGAACCCAGAGGCGACGAAGAGGAGATCCATACGGGGCGGCATCCGTGTAGCGGCTCCCGCTCGTGTATCGCGCCAGCGCGAAGTGGGCGGCGGGCCGACCTGGGGCCTGCCGCCGACCGGGCATCTGCCACCGCCACATCAGGGCTGCGCCGGGCCTTTTTCGCTGAGGTCGGCCACCATATCGGCCATCACCGGGACCTGGAGGCTGTCGCCGATCCGCAGGTGATCCAGGTCCACGTCTGGGTTGTAGGCGGCCACGACCCACAGCGGGGCGCTGACGACGTCGCGCGCGATGCTCCAGCCGGTCTCGCCGGTATGCACGCGGTGGGTGGACACCCCTGCGACCCCGCCCCGGCCGCGCAGATAGCGGTCCAACCGGCGGTCCAGGCGCTCACTCCGGCGAGCCTGGAAGGTGTCGATGTCCACGCGGTCCACCGGCAGCAGGATCGACTCTCCGCCCAACATCATGTGCGTGACGTCGAAGCCGTTGAGCTTGGCGATGTCCTCGGCCGTGCAGCCAGCCAGATCGGCGAGGACGACCAGGGTCTCACCGGCTCGCACGACGATGTCCGTGGACTCCTGGGCTGCCAGCGCAGCTTCCAGTGGCGCAGGAGCAGCTTCCAGTTCGGCCGGCAAGGGCAGCGGTGCCATGGGTTCGGGGTCGAGATCGACGGTCGGCAGGACACTCGCCTTGACCACGGGGGCAGCCGACAGCGCGACCGGGTCGGTGGAGTCGATGACCGACCTTCCGCACGCGGCGAGCGTGGCGAGTCCGAGTAGGAAGGTGCTGCGAGAGGGGATTGACGCGTGCATGGGACCTCCGTGGGGTCGGGCCCGGAATGGGCCCAAGCATCCAATGCAGCCCCCATGCCAGGTGCGGACAACGTCGATGACATCGACCCGATCGCCTGATTCCACCCTCGGTGCGGACTCACTCCGGTGCTACGATCGCTGTACCGCCTTGACAGCGGGATAGATCACCCTTGCCCTGAGCTGGTCCATCAGGTCAGCATCCAGTTTCATCGATCACGCCTGGCCGCAGAGAGGGAAAGGGAATGCGCATCGTCTTTTCGAGACACGGACAGCAGCAGCACGGCGAGCTCGACGGCGCCCTGACCAGCGCTGGGCATCGGATGGTGCAAGAAGCTGCCGAGTGGCTGGCTGGGCACAAGCTGCTGCCCGACCACTGTCTGCTCACCGACACGGTCCGCACTCACGAAACGGCGGCCCACCTGCTGGCCCAGGCTCCTCACGTTCGTCGCCAGATCGTCTCGCGCCTGCCCGAGTCCCGGGCAGGCTGGAGGTCGCTGGTCGACCACTGGGGGCCCCGAATCGGGGACCATGGCCTGCTGTTGATGGTGGGCCACCACCCCAGCCTGCAGTTTCTGCTCCAGTCATTTGGTCCGCCGCCTGAACCGATTGGGCGCAACAACTACGCAGCCACGCTGGTCCTCGACCGCCTGTCTACGGGCACCTGGGCGATCAGTGGCGCGTTTCCCGGCGTGGTTGGTTAATGACTGGACTTCACTTCTCGGCCGCCATGCGGCACAATCAGCCGGCCCACGGGTTCCGACATGAAAGACGTAGAAGCCATCGCAAACCTGTATGTCTTCCGCTCGATAAAACGACATGACATCGAGCAACTCTGTGCGCTCGCGCCGCCTGAAGATTTCCCTGCCGGGTCTGTCGTCTTCAAGCAGGGTGATGTCGCGGCCCACGCCTTGATGGTGGTCTCGGGTCGCCTCGAAGCGACGGTCGAGGCGGGCGGAATCGGCCGCCGGGTCGGAGAGATCGGCCCGGGAGAGCTCGTCGGTGAACAGGCTTTGTTTCACATCCATGGCATCCGCAGCGCCACCGTTGCGGCGCTCCAGGACAGCCGCTGCCTGGTCGTGACCCCGAAACTCCTGACGGATGGGGCCAACAACCCCGCCGTTGTGGCGCTGGAGACCTACCTTCTCGGCTCGCTTGCGCGGCGCATTCGATCCACCAATCGGTCCCTCCTGCAAGCCTGGAAGGAAGCCGCGCCCAAGCCCGGTCCAGCCCAAGCGGCCGCAAAGGCTACCGCGATGGCGTCCAGCAACCTCCTCGATAACCTTCGTCGCTTGTTTGGAGGATAGCCCGGTGCTTCCAGAAGAAACCCGTATGCAGGCGGTGCGCCTGATCAAGCAGTATCCATACCCGGGCGCTTCGGTCGAGGGCATCATGGAGCTGCTCGACGCTGGCTATCGCATGGAATTCGCCCACGGCCAGACGATCTGCGCGGAAGGCGAGACGGCGGCCTGCATGTACCTGCTCACCTACGGCAAGGTGGGGGTCGTCAAGCAGGACTTTTCGGGCCGAGAACGCCGTGTTGCGACCATGCACGCGCCGGCGATTTTCGGACACATGGCCATGGTGGACTGCAGCAGCCGGTCCGCGACCTGCACGGCCGAGGGCGTCGTGACCGTCGTGGTGGTTGACCGCCAGACCTACCAACACTTGATCACAGAGGGCACAGAGGTCGGCCGGACGCTGCGACGGCTGCTGCTGTCCAGCCTCACGGAACAGTTGTCCCGAGGCAACCGCCGCCTTCGAGAGCTGACTGGTGGTGCCGGGGCCGGGTCACCGTCGACACAGCGCGCCATGATCACGGAAGCCGAACTCTCCGAGGTCAGCAGCGAGCTGGAAGGCTGGCGCAGGCATCCGTCCGCAGACCCGCTTGTGTCGAACGAGATCACGTCGGACAAGACGGTCTTGAACAAGACCGTGCCGACAGCGGCTGTGCGGCCGGGGGCTGTGCGGCCGGGGGCTGTGCGGCCGGGGGCTGTTTCGAAGGATGCTCCTGCCGTGGATGTCGACGGGCCCGTCTCAGAAGAAGGGGCGTAGACGCCAAACAGGCTCATCGACCTCGACCAGGTTGACCACCAGCACTCAAGCGCACCACTGGCCAAGAGCCGGCAGGCGAAGCGACAGGCAGGTGAGACGACCATCGGCGCGCTGCAGCTCACTGCCAGGCACCGTCACCACCCGCAAGCCTCGGTCCGCCAAGGTCCGCGCCACTCCGGGCGCCTCCAGCGCCACCAGGACGAGGCCCTGGCCCAGGGCCAGCACGTTGGCGCCAACAGGCTCGTCGACCTCGACCAGATCGACCCCCAGCCAGGCCAGGGATCTTGGATCCAGGGCGCTCG
>JAADHA010000162.1 GCA_013152105.1 Oligoflexia bacterium
GCAGGCCGCGCTCAGGGCGGGGCACCGGCTGTGGTTCCTGGCGCCCGAGGACGTGGAGATCACGCGCCGCGGCAAGCTGGTGGCCCGGGTGGCTGAGATGCTCGGACCCGTGCCGGACCGAGCCACCCTCACCCAGCGCCTGACCGCCGGCAAGCTGCCCCGACGCTACGTGGAGCTGCCCCGCGCCGACCTGCTCCTGCTGCGCCTCAACCCGATGACCGACGGCGCTCTGGCCATCGCCCTGCTGGCCCGCGAGGCCGGGGTCACCGTGGTCAACGACCCGGCCGGCCTGGCGCTGACCCGCAGCAAGGCCTGGCTGGCGACCCTGGTGGACGTGCCACGGCCCCTGACCACGGTGACGCGCTCGCTGGCCACGGCGCGCATGTTCGCGGCTGAGTTGGACGCGGACCTGGTCGTGAAGCCGGCGATGGGCAGCGGCGGACGCGGCGTGAGTCTGGTCCAGCGCCGACACCGGGTCGAGCTGGACCGGGCGGTCGACCAGGCCCGCCAGGTCGGTGACGGTACGGTCGTGCTGCAAGAGTACCTGCCCGAGGCTGAGGCCGGGGAAAAACGCCTGGTGTGGATGGACGGCCAGATCCTGGGCGCCTACCTGCGAATTCGAGCCAAGGGCGAGTTCCGCCACAACCTGCGGCGCGGCAGCAATCCGCAACAGGCTGGCATCGAGGACTCAGATCGAAAGATCGCCGCCGCACTTCGCGGGCATCTTCAGCGGAACGGGATACGCATCGCCGGGCTCGATGTCATCGGCGACAAGGTAGTAGAGGTCAACTGCCTGAACCCTGGTGGCGTACACCACGCCACCGATCTCAACATCGCCAATGCCGCCATCCAGCAGGGCCACGGCACCATCGCGGACCAGATGGTGCGTCTCCTAGAAGACTCATGAAGGGACACCGGCGATGCCCCGACTCCGCAGGAATGCAGCAGATGACTATGGCACGGCGCTGACCCTGAGCCGCAAACGCGTCCAAGACGCCTTCCGTCGCGGTACCTCGCTGCGGGATGCGGATCTCCGCGGCCTGGATCTGAGCCAGCTCGTCCTCGATGGCGCTGACCTGTGCATGGCAAAGCTCGCTGACGCCAACCTCGCTGGCGCCAGCCTTGTACATGCCGACCTCCGTCAGGCCAGCCTGTGGCACGCCAACCTCAAGGACGCCTGCCTGGACGGCGCCAACCTGGAGGGCGCCGACCTGGACTTCGCGAACCTCGAAGGGGTCACGCTCAAGGGTGCCAAGATCAAGAAGGCCATCTTCCCACTCCATCGCCTGTCCCTGGAAAAGATCCAGGAGTCCGTCGAAACCGGCGCGCGCCTGCACCTGACGGGCGTCGGCGACGACTACGAATAGGGACGGCCGCCCATGCTTCTGCTGCTGGGCCTGGCCTGGCGCCCCGACGGCAGTGACGGGCTGGACCCGGACGAAGCGCTGGTCAGGCGCTTCCAAAGCGGTGATCGCGAAGCCTACAGCGACATCGTCCGTCGCTACCAGGACCGCATCTTCACGCTGAGCCTGCGGTGGATGGGCGACCGCCAGGTTGCCGAAGAGGTGGCCCAGGATGTCTTTGTCGCGCTCTACCGCAGCCTGGACCGCTTTCGGGGCGAAGCTCGCCTCAGCACCTGGATCTTTCGCGTCACCGTAAACCACTGCAAGAACCGGCGCCTCTACCGTCGCCGCCGCAAGATGGGCCAGCATGAACCCCTGGAGGGACCGCGCTCCCTCGACGACGACGGGCCGGTCCGTCAGCTCCCCGACAAGGGGCCGGGAACCGACACCCGGGTTCACAGGTCAGAGGCCGCTAGGATCCTCCAGGATGCGCTCGACCAGCTCGACGACAGCTACCGGACCATCCTGGTCTTGCGCGACGTCGAGGACCTGCCCTATGAAGAAATCGCCCAGATCCTGGAACTTCCCAGGGGTACAGTAAAGAGCCGCCTCCACCGGGCACGCGCCGAATTGGCGCGCGTCCTATCCCGAACCATCCGTCCTGAGGACATCTTCGAGTAGATGGACACCTTCTTCGCCAGAAACCGGCTCAGCGCCTACCTCGACGGAAACCTCAGCGACAGCGAGTCTGCCCAGATTGAGACCGCCCTGGCGCAAGACCAGTCGCTGCGTCGCGAATACGACACCATGCGTGAAGCCGTCGAGCTCCTCCGCGCCCTGGGACCGGTCGATGCACCCGAAGGATTCCACGCCCGCGTGTTGGCCCGGGTGCAGGATGAACCCGATCCCGGCACCGTCGTCTCGCTGTGGAGACGCACCTTGGGGCGGATACCGGTCGAAGCCTTGGCGCTGGCCGCGGCCGGCTTGCTGGTGGTCGTGGTGATCCAGGGACGCAACAAGTCACCCCAGCAGGACTCGCCCGCTGACGTGCCTGCCGCAGTGCCTGCCGCAGTGCCCGCCGCCAGCAGCAGCTCGGACCGCTCTGAGACCACCGCATACACGTCGCCCTCGGCGACCACCCAAGCCGAGCCCCTCAACGCAGAAGATCAGCGCGTAGCCCAAGCGGTTCCGTCAGGCGCCGACGGCGATCTTCGCACAGCGTCCAGGCGCACCGCCGCCAAGGCCGGTGGCACCCCGTCGGCCGCCCCCCCAGCGGCCGCGGCCAACTCGGCCGCTGTGCAACAGCCCTACGTCGCAGACTGGGAACAAGCCGCTCCCCAGGATCAGGCCCCCATCACGGACCAGATGGCGGCAGACCAGATGGCGGCAGACCAGATCGGCACCCGCGGAGGCGAACTGGGCTCTGGAATCGACATGGAGGGGCCCCGCTCCTACCGGATCTCGTTGGCCGATAACCAGGTCATGGCCCAGCTCTCGGCGGTGGCCGAGCGGACCGGCGGACGCCTGACGGACGCGTCGGGAGACCCCCTGAAGGATCTCAAGCTGGCCCCGCAGGGCAAGACCACCTGGGTTCATATGGTCGTGCCCCAGGCAGCGGCCCAGGACGTCGAGGGCTACCTGACAGGGATGGGCGGCGTGCCCACACCCCCGCCCACGACGGACATCTTGTACGGCTCGGACTTCACCGTCTTCGTGATCCAGATCAGCGGCGCCCAGTAGGGCTCAGAAGTTCTGGGACATCGAACTTGGGGTCGGGGCGGCGGCACCGGCAGGGTGCCGAATAGCCGGCACCCCTGTCGGCCAGCCGGCAGGGGGTACGACGCAAGGTCCTGAGATCACGTTGGCACGGTTCGTGAAGACAGGGTGGTATTCCTCCACCTGGAGCCCGCCATGCGTGCCAGAGAGCGCTACGCCGTCCACGGACCTGGACCACTCAGCGACGAAGACCTGCTCGCCCTGGCGATCGGAACCGGGGTCAGCACAAGACCAGCCTCGGCCATCGCCCACTCACTCATCGCGCACTGCGGCGACCTGGCGGCCGTGGCCGACGCGCCCGTTCACATGCTGTCCGGGGTCTGTGGTGTCGGTCCAGCCAGGGCCGTGCGGCTCCACGCCTCGCTCGCCCTCGCCCGCCGCGCGCTCCAGACGGCGCAGCCCGCCCCCCGGCTTGTCATCGGCCCAGCCGACGCCTGGGCGCACCTGGGTCCACTGCTCCAGGACCATCCGGTCGAACAGCTCCACGCGCTGTACCTGGGCGCCAGGGGTCGGGTGCTCGGCCACCGTGTCCTCACCAGCGGCAGCGACCGCCACACCATCGTCGACCCCCGCCAGGTCTTCCGCCCGGCCGTCCAGCTCGGCGCTGCATCGGTGATCGTGGCCCACAACCACCCATCCGGTGACCCGACGCCCTCGGAACCCGATGTCGACGTGACCCGCCGCCTGGCGGCCGCCGGACGGGTCCTGGGCATCGCCCTGATCGACCATCTGGTCATCGGCCGGACGTCCTATCGGTCCCTGGCCGAACAGGGGGTGCTGCCGCAGTGGCAGACCAACGCCCAGGACTGGGTGTCCGACCGAGACTAGTGGTTCTCGGAGACCTGGTTGCGATTCCAGTCCGGGATCTCCACGACCACATCGCTACTGCCGTCGGGCACGAATTGACAGGCCAGGCGGCTGTTGTCCTGCACACCCGGCGCAAAGTCGAGTTGGTCGTCTTCTTCGTCGATGGGGTCCGGCGCTGTACTCAAGCCCTGGTGGACCAGGACATGACAGGTGGAGCAAGCGCAGACACCGCCGCAACTGTGGTCGATGTCGATCCCCGCCGCCAGCATCGAGGACAGCACCGAGCCGTCCTCGCCGTCGTCGTCCTTGGGGAGCTTGGCCGGGTCAACCAGCAGCACCTGGCCTGTGTTCTTGATGGTCAGGCGGTAGGGCTTTGTGGGCAGCGGCGGCGGGGGGCTGTCGATGAAGGGATTGGTTCCCATTCCTTTCCTCGGAACAGTGGCGTGCCGCTCTGTAGCTCAGGTTGGGGGCACCAGGAGCCTACAGAAAAAAAACGAGGCAGCCGCGAAGCTGCCCCGTCGGAGTGGCACGGGCGGAAGGACTTGAACCCTCGGCCTGCGGATTTGGAATCCGCTGCTCTACCAACTGAGCTACACCCGTATGGCTCGAGGAAAGTAAGCGCTGTCCGTGTGGCCGTCAAGGCGCGTTGACGTTGACCATGCTCACTTGGCCTGGCGCTCGAGCATGGCCTCGATCAGGTCCTGCCTGCCGATCTTGTTGAAGTAGTCGCGGGCCTCTTGCAGGCTCCCCACGTCGGCGAAAAAGCGAACCAGGTCCTACAGGGCTTCTTCCTGCAAGATGATGTGGCTCTCGTCGCCGCCGGTGTCGGCCATCGGGTATTCAACGACGGCCTTCATCGTATCGATGGCCTTGTCGTACTCGCCGACGTTGTAGAAGCACCAGGCCAGCTTGTACATCGCGAAGAGGTACTTCGGGTTGTCCTTGTAGCGAGCGGCCTTCTGGTAGGCGGGCAGGGCATCGACGAGATCGTTATTGTCGAAGTAGTACTCGCCGATCAGCACATAGGCGTCGGGGACGTACTCGCTGTCGGGGTAGGTGCGGACCAGGTTGTTGAATTCCTTGACTGCTTCATCCCGCCGGTTCGTTTCCTGCAGCGCACTGCCCAGGTAGAAGATCACTTCGTCGGTCCACCCGTACTCGGGCTGGTCGTGCAGGATGATGCGGTAGATCTTGATGCTCTTGTCTTGCCACTTGCGGGACTCGGCGTGGTCCGCCCGCAAGTTGTCCGCGATACATCCATCGGTGTTGAAGCACTGGTCGTAGGCGTCCTGGAACCCGGACGTCTCGGTCAGGTAGAGATCGCGTGCTTCTTCGCCGTAGGATTGGGCCAACCGCAACATTATCAACGCGTGATGGGCGCCGCCCCCCAGCGTACGGTTGGCCAAGATGTCTTCGAAGAAGCGCATCGCTTCGCGGCGCTTCTTCCTTGCCGCAGCCCGATCGGCCTCAGACATCTGCGACTGGATGTTGAGCGCGTCCAGACTGAGAACCTTGCCGAGCTTGCTGGTCTGGCTGCCCCCACGCGTCGCAAGCGCCGCGTCCTTGCTACCGTCGCCAGCCGAGATCGTGGGATCTGCCGCAGTGGC
>JAADHA010000011.1:0-922 GCA_013152105.1 Oligoflexia bacterium
CTGAATCACCCGAGTGGCGACCCGTCCGAGCACAAGCCTTGTTCACCCTGACCCACCTGGCGACCCTCCAGGGCCAGCCCGTCAACGCGACCCGCAGCCTGGACGAAGCCCGGCGCTTGCTGGGCGAGGATGCCGACCTGGCTGACGTCGCGCGGATCAGACAGCTCACCGGCAACCTCTTGCGAATTCAGGGGAAGCTGGGCCAGGCGAGCGACTCCCTGGCCGAGGCCGCTGACCTGTTCAGCGCCCTGCATCGCGACGCAGCCTGGGCCGCCTGCACCGTCTCCCTGGCTCGCATCGCCACCGACTCCGGCGAAGCAGGACAAGCCGAGCCCTTGCTGGTACAGGCCCTGGAGCGCTACCGAGCCCTGCGTCACCGCCCAGGCGAAGCCGACGCGCTCTTCGTGGGCGCTCAGGCAGCCCTCGCTCGGGCCGAGTGGGCGATGGCCGACCAACGCTTCCGCCGGGCGCAGGCCATCTACCAGCGCATCGGCGCCGCCGGGATTGCCGACTGTCGCCTGGGGCGAGCGCGAGTCGCGCTGGAGCAGGACCGCAGCACCGAGGCCGCGCGTCTGCTCAACGCCGTCCGTTCCGAGCGTCCCACCAGTCGGGTCACACGCGCGAATGTCCAGGCCGTGGCGCTGCTCCTGGCTGCCACCGACGCCGACTGGGCCGCCTTCGACCAGTCCCTCACCGACCTGGCTGGAATGCAGCTTCGCGGGGGGCTCGGCCGGACCGAGCTGCACCAGATCGCCCACACCGCGGCCCGCCTGGCCAGCGCCCACGACGAACCCGAGCGCGCAGCCCGGACGCGGGTCGTGCTGGGGTCTTGAGCTGCCTGCACAGGCATCTGTGGACGCGCTGAGGAGGTTCGGTGGGTTAGGGCGACTGTACCCAGTCCATGCCGACCCTCTCCCGCCGC
>JAADHA010000011.1:1028-6554 GCA_013152105.1 Oligoflexia bacterium
CTACTTCGTCCTTCATGCAGCCCGGCAGACCGGCAAGACCACGGCGATGCGGGCCCTGGCCAAGGATCTGCGGGCCGAGGGCTGGGTCGCGCTTCACGTGTCACTGGAAGCCAGCCGGCAGACGCCCTCGCTGGCCAAGGCAGAGCCGCGCTGGCTTCGGGCCGTCACGGATGCGGCAGAGATCGACCTGCCCGCCGCTGAGCGCCCGCCACCGCTGACCGATATCGGGTCCGAGGTGGGAACCCGGCTCGGCCAGCTCTTGGGGCGCTGGGCAACCGCGGTTCAGCCTCGGCCGATCGTGCTCATGCTCGACGAAGTCGACACCATCGAGGGCGAGGCGATGGTGAACTTCCTCGCCCAGCTTCGTGCCGGCTTCAACAACCGACCCCGAGCCTTCCCCTCCAGCATCGTGCTCATCGGCCTTCGCGATCTCAAGGACTACCTGGTGCAGGCCAAGGGCGGGCTTCCGCCGAATTCCGGGAGCCCCTTCAACATCAAGGCAGAGTCGCTGACCCTGCGCGACTTCGAGCGCGACGAGGTGGCCGAGCTTTATGCCCAGCACACCAGCGACACCGGTCAGCCCTTCACCGAAGACGCCGTAGACCGCGTCTACTACTGGTCCCGCGGGCAGCCCTTCCTGGTCAACGCCCTGGCCTACTACCTCACGCGTCGCGACCCAGTACCCGCGCCCACCCCGATCACCGGCGCCGACATCGACCGGGCCAAGCAGGTGCTGATCCTCTCCCGGACCACGCACCTCGACAACCTGGTGAATCGCTTGGCTGAACCCCGAGTGGCGCGGGTAGTCCGACCCATTCTGCTCGGAGAGCTGCCACCCGACAATGTCGTCGATGACCTGGACTACGCGGCCGATCTCGGCCTGATCGCGGTGGGCAGCCAGGGCTACGAGGCCGCCAACCCGCTGTACCGCGAAGTGCTGGTTCGCACACTCACGCAGGTCCGGCAGAACGCTCTGCCCGCACCCTGGTGGCCCTGGCGAACCGCGGACGGCCGCCTGGATCTCGAAGCCCTGCTCGACGCCTTCAGGGCCTGGTGGCGCCGCCATGGCGACCTGCTGGCCGACCAGAGCGATGCCGGCTGGCGCCAGGCCGCCGCGCACCTGGCTTTCATGGGCTTCCTGCAGCGCGTAGTCAACGGCGGGGGGACCGTGACCCGCGAGTACGCCAGCGGCCGCGGTCGGCTGGATCTGCTGGTCGAGTACGGCCCCGATCGCTTCGCCATCGAGCTCAAGCGGGTGCCGCCTGCGCACGTGTCCCTACAAACTGTCCGGCACGAGGGCGCAGCACAGCTCTCGGGCTACCTCGACCAACTCGGACTGTCAGAGGGCTGGATGATCGTGTTCGACCAGCGCGCCGGGCGCACCTGGGAACAGCGGCTCTGGCGCGACGAGCTCACTCAGGACGGCAAGTCGCTGCACGTCTACGGGGCTTAGGGCATCAGGCCCACCCTCAGCTCGCGCCGAGCACCAGGGCCGCCTTCTTCTTCCCGGCCCACAGGACACAGGGCTCGGTCAGCGGTGTGTCCGCGTCGGTCACCTTCTGCTGCCACAGCCGGGCGCCTCCCTGCTTCACCAGGCGCCGGGCCTCGCCCTTGCTGGAACACAGTCCAGCCGCCACCGCGGCCTGGCACCAGGACAGCGGAAAACGTACTGTCGTGCGCGGGAAGGTCGCGCTGCGGGCCAGGGTCCGCACGACCTTGTGGCGCTCATCGGCGCTCAGGGCGGCCTTGGAGAAGAGCACCCGGCTGACGAAGTCGGCGTCAGCGGCTTCGTCGTCGCCGTGGGCCAGACGGGTCGCTTCGCGAGCGAGCACCCGCTTGGCTTCTCGCAGGCCAGCGCCGTCTGTAGCCGACAGCTCGGCGACAAGATCGAGGGGCAGCGGCGTGTACAGCTTGAGCAGCTTTGCCACATCATCGTCGTGGACGTTGAGCCAGTACTGGAAGTAGTCGTAGGGGCTGGTCTTGTCGGGGTCCAGGAACACCGCCCCGCCTTCCGTCTTGCCCATCTTCTTGCCGTCGGCGGTCAGCAGCAGCGGGACGGTCAGGCCAAAAGCGTGGTCACCGGTGACCCGCCGGATCAGGTCGACCCCGCCCACGATGTGGAACCACTGGTCGTCACCGCCAATCTGCAGGCTGCAACCCATGTCCTGGTGCAGGTGCAGGAAGTCGTAGCTCTGGAGCAGGTGGTAGTTGAACTCGATGAAGGACAGGCCCTGGTTGCGATCCAAGCGCTGGCGCGTGCCCTCGGCGGTCAACATTCGGTTCACGCTGAAGTGCTTGCCGATCTCACGCAAGAAGTCGATGTAGCCCCACGGCAGCAGCCACGCCGAGTTGTCCACCATCACCGCCGCGTGTTCTCCCTCGAAGTCCAGGAAGTGGGCGATCTGCGCCTGTTGGGCCTGGAGATTGTGGGCGATCTGGTCTTCGCTGAGCAGGTCGCGAGACTTGTCCTTGCCGGTCGGGTCGCCGACCCGCGCGGTGCCGCCGCCCAGGACCACGATGGGGCGATGGCCCGCCTGTTGGATCCATCGCATCAGCATCACGGGCAGAAGGTGGCCCGCGTGCAAGCTGTCGGCCGTGGGGTCGAAGCCGGCGTAGAACACGACAGGCCCTGCGTCGAGCGCGGCCTTGAGGCCCTCGCGGTCCGAAAACTGGGCCACCAGGCCCCGCGCCTCGAGCTGATCGAGCAGGTGCATCTCGCCTCCGAAGGAAGACGGCACTTAGTCCGGCCCCAGGGAGCACGCAGCCGGAATCCGGACCTCCTGACATTGGGCCCGTCTCCAGTGTACGCACTCAGGAATTCCCGACCACCCAAGAGAGCGTCGTGCGCGTGCACTGCGGGCGCGAAGCGACTGCCCAGGGGGTGCGGCGCAAGGGGGCGCAAGGGGGCGCAAGGGGGTGGAGGTCGACAGTGCTCGCTGCGCCCACCAACTAGCTCCGGTTCCATAGTGCATTGCTCGTGCCTCTCTCGGTCATTGGTCTTCAGGCTTGCCTTGGCTCGTCCGACAGCCAACAGGCGCACGAGCGGGCCGGCACGTCTTCTTCCGCAACTGCAGACGAGAAGCCGAAGCCGATCCCGCCGTCGCCCCCCGCTTCCCCCATGGAATGGAGAGAAGATAGTGGTGACCACTACGGCGTCTTCACTGCAGTACAGGGTCGAGCCTATCGCACCAAGAATGGTAGGCGCGCAACACTGGACATGACCAAGATGAACGCCCTCTGGGTTGGCTGCATCGACAAGAAGCCCGGCGTGCTTCTCAATCTCATGCCAACCGATTCAACAATCAGCATCAGCTACTCTTTCGGAAACGAGGACGCTTGGCATTCCATGGAGACCATGACCTATGGGCCGTACGGTCTCGCAAAGCACACATTTCCAGGCGTGAAGGAACCGATTCCCTTCCTGACGGCCTGCGACACCGAGCCGGTTGTCCACTTGCGCTGGTCGCTGCAGGAGCACCGCGAGCCAGAGGGACTCTACTACGACAGTAGCGAAGTGACGGTAACATTCAATCTGGTGGACTGGCGTCAGGCTGCCGACAAAGCCAACAGCCACTGCAAGGGTTGGCCTTCAAGCGGTGCAGCAGTATCGGAGTGACTACGCCAATCGAGATTCCAACGTCATCAACAGCCTTTCTGCGCGAAGAATGACGTGGCTCGGCTGCAACTGACCGAAGTCGGCAGTCGGCCTGGCCAGATTGCGGCGCGATGCTTGCCAACCGCAACCGTATCGCTTCCAACATAAGGGCCATCGCACCTGGCCGCGGCAACGCCTGTGGGCGGCCGGTGAATGGCAGCGTTATCGGTGCAGCACATGCCTCTAAGACAAAGCACCCGGGCTTCTGGCGCAGGAGCCCACAGCCCCGCCTCACTTCGGCCAACGCGCGTGAAACGCCATGCCCTCCGGCCTCCTTCGTCGCCTCCAGGCACGTCGTCTCCCGCAAGAACGTTGGGCGATATCACCCTACCGCCTTTGCATAGGCCAAAGCGGCAGCTCAATCCGATGGAAGCTCTGCTATCGCTCGAATCCGCTCGACCACCACTTTCCACCGGCCGTCACCTCCACCTCGGCTCACATGGCCCGCGAAGTAGTCCCGGTGAGCGGGCAACGCCAAGACCTCTGCTGCCCATTCCCGCAGGAACCGGCGAAGGTCGGCCCGCTCACTCCTGCACTCGCTCGCCAGGTTCACCCGGCCGCCTACCAGCGCTATGATGTCCTCGAAGTCCTTGGACCCGTAGTAGTCGTCACCGCCGCGGCTTCGAAACGCGGTGATCTTCGTCGCCAAGTAGACGGGTGCGTTCACCGTCCGCACGCTCCGGCCGCTCGGAATGATCTGCTCCACCGCGCTCGCCACGCCGCAAGGGAACCACGGGTTGTCTGTCCCCACTCCCTAGTAGGGCGTTGGCATGACATCGACCACAAGTCCCCGTCTGCGAAGCCGACACAGCGGGTCCCGGTCCTCCATTCCAGGGGCGAAACCAGCGCGCACGAGCACCTGACACTGGTCCTGGTATTCGAAGTAGTCGTTGGCGCGTACGATGACATCTACGTCGAGCGTCGGCCGAAGCTGAGCGCGCACGACCGGCTCCACGAATAGTGGCAGCACGGCACCCGCCCGCAAAGGTCGCGTCGACCGACCCAGCTTCGAGCAAGGCGGCCACGACCTCCATCGAGTCCAGTGGTGACGTCATGCACCCATCCGTTCGCAAATCACGCCCATTGCCAAGGACACCTCCCGGCGCCTCCCCACTCGCAGCACATCAATGAGAGTCAGCAGATCGTATAGTTCCGACCAGCGACTCTTCGTGCGAAGTGCGCCGGGGTAGAGCGGCTCCAAAGCCTGACCACGCTCCTCGCCGTCGCTACCAGGCCACACCACGGGATCGGAGCCCGTCACCGCCACCAATGAACTCATCACCGGGGCGCTGTGGGCGGTCGCCACACCCCGAACCAGTGGGCCCAGCTCGGCGTAGTAGACCCACCGAACCCCGTGCTCCAGCAGTTCCATCAGTGGCCCGACATGGACGTGACGGTCCGAGCGAGACATCAGGCCGGCTTCCCGACAGCGACCGACTGCGCGATGGACTTGGGACGCACTTGCGCCCAGGTCCTTCGACAGCGAACCAAAGGTCCACCCTTCGGGCCCGCGTAGACGCGCTCCGACGAGTACAGCGATGTCGAGAGGAAGAAGCATAGGGTTCCATATTCCGGAATCTGGAACGGTCAAGCTGGACGCCGTAATCGTTCCATGGCCCGGGTGACATCGTCCAACGCGCGGTCAGACGCTCGGCGCTGCGCGCCGGCCCTCGGCTTCACTTCGGGCAACGTCGTCTCCCGCGATCGCGTTGGGTGACAGTGGGGGCGCTTCAAGGGCACCTCGGCGTACGAGTCACTCACGGCCGAGACGGTCCAGGACTGGCTGTCTATGCTCGGCTTTCACCCCGGTGAGGCGCACGCAGCCGCTGCGTGACGCTGGCGGCTCACACCTCCCCAGCGCACACCTCTCA
>JAADHA010000502.1 GCA_013152105.1 Oligoflexia bacterium
ATGAAGGGACCCTAGCCAGGAGCGGCTCCATTCGATATGCTTCATGGGCTGGCTCCAATCCAGCACGAGGCGGGGCGTGTTTTGTGAAAAACTACATCAACGGCATATTGACCTATCGGTGAGCATCACCGACTCTTGGGCAAAAAAGGCTGGATTCGCAGCAGGTTACGCTGCAAAGCCGCTGCCCAGCGTCGGAGGAGCAACCGATGGGTCGTCCAAGAGGAAGGCAGTACAAGCTCCGCTACGAGCTGCAGTCCGTCCGTGACAAGTCATTCGGCAACCGCCTGACCTACCTGGTCCGGCACAAGTTCGGGGTCTGTGAGGCCGAGACGGCCTCGCTGGTGGCCGCCGGCCTGGACTACCTGCGTGCCAGGCACCTCGGAGACCGCGAGCCCCTGGACATCCTGCTGGAGGTCCCCGCGGGCCGTGGGCTCCGCTGGAAGGTCGCCCCTCAACGGGCAGAGTGCCGGCAGGTCATCCTGTCGCCGTGCGCCGAGGACGACCTGGAGCTCTGGCTGGAGTTCGGCCTGCGCCCCATGCAGAGCGCCCGGGCGGTGCGGCTGGTCGAGCAGGCAGACTGCGCCGGATGCACCCTGGCCCTGTCGCAGTTGGTCAGCCTGGTCCACCTCAGCAGCCGCACCCTGAGCCGCCGGCTGGCGCCGCTGTGGAAGCAGGGAGTGCGGCTGCCGGTGCTGGGGATCCCCGACTCGGTGCAGGGCCGGTCGAGCCGCCTGGCCGAGGTGCTGCGTGGTCGCCTGTCCGAGCAGGGGATCGAGCCGGTGCGTCGCCGGCTGCTGCTGTCGCCGGCTGCCTACGGCCGGCTGCTGCGCACGGCGTCGCGGGTGGTCAAGGGGTATTGTGCCGGGCAGGCGCCTTTGGCCATCAGCCACTGCCTGGGGCTCAGCCCCGCGGAGGTGGACAGCACGCTGGAGCTAGCCCGTCAGGCGGACCGGAGCCCGGCAGCCCGGGCCCGGCTGGCCGGCCTGCTCGATGCACAGATGCCGCCGGCCATCGAGGCCGCCTCGGGGGCGGAGAGCGGCGCGCTGTCGCTGAGGCGCGCCTTCGAGGCCCACCTGATGCGGCAGTATCGCTTCAGCCCGGTGCGCGCTGAGCTGCTGCTCGAGGCGCTCGACGAGGCGCAGCGCAGCCGCCAGGGACTCGACCGGGCAGCCGGTGACGTGGTGTTCTGGGCCATCAGCGACTCCGAGCCGGCAGGCAAGGCCCGGGTCGACTGCGAGCTTGTGGCCACCGTGCTGCCGTTTTACGAGCCCCACTCAGACCGCGTCGCCAGAGGGAGCGCCAGCGAGCTGAAGGTGCGCAAGGCCGTGCGGCTGGCCTCCGAGGCCCGGCGCCAGGGAGGGCTGCTCTGCCTGCCGGACCTCTGCTTCCTGCTGGGCATGGAGGTCCGGGCGCTGCAACGGGCCATCGCCGGTAGCGACCTGTTCATCCCCACCCGCGGGGCCATCATGGACATCGGCCGGGGCGTGACCCACCGCGTGCAAATCGTGTCGCTGTACGTGCAGGGCCACACCGAGACGCAGATCGTGCGGCGGACCCACCACACCTATGAGTCGGTGGGCGCGTACATCGACGACTTCCGCCGGGTGATGCTGCTGTGCGACCGCGACCTGCCCGCAAGCCACATCCGCAAGGTCCTGGGAAAGAGTCTCAAACTCGTCAACGCATACATCACCCTGTACCGCCAGCTCGACACGGATGAGCACCAGTGGAAGCTCAACCTGATGCGCCGGGCGGCGCAGGAGCAGGAAAAAAAACGGAGGTCTTGATGAAACCCGTCAGAAAAAGTGCCCACGAGCTGCAATACGGCCCGCTGGGCGATCTGACCGTCGAAGCCACGGCCTATCAGGTGGTCTCGCGGCGGTTCGACTTCGGCCTGGACTCGGCGATCTGCCAGCACCTGGTGCAGCGCACCTTCGCTGCCCTCGCGGATGAGGAGCGGCGCCGGGGCGTACAGCGCGTGCCGCCCTTCACCTTGCGCCTGGACGTCAAAGGACACAGCCTGGATGTGCCCCTGGTCAACGAGCCGGTGGTCCGCCAGCTCGTGGCCGGCACGCCGCTGGCACAGGTGCAACAGAAGCTGAGGGAGGCGCTGTTCAAGCGGCTGCTGCGCCGCGACCCGTCGGTGGAGATGGACGACGTGCGGCGCATGCTGGCCCCCAGCGCGCTGCTGGCCTGCTACGGGGGAGCGCCGGCGAGGCCGGCCCGGCTCGAGCAGACCGACGACTACCGCATGGACCTTCGCCGCCTGCGCGAGACGCTGTCGGTGCCCGAGGCCCTGGTGCCGGCGCCACAGGAGCTTTCCGACCCGCCGGCCGCGGTGGTGGAGCAGATCGGCCCGGTCATCGAGCAGGAGGGCCGCAGCCCCGAGTCGGCGCGCGCCCTCATCAGCCACCTGCAGGCGCTACGACAGCGCTTCTGCGCCCGGCTCGACGAGCTGTCGCCCGGTCAGCTTGTGGCCGTGGCCACGGACCTGCGCGACCGGCGGCTGGCGCTCAAGACGCGCCTGCGCGCCCACGTACCGGTGCGGCTGACGCTCTACCACGAGGCCGAGCTGGCGGCGCTGCAGCGGCTGGGGCCCCGGGACCACAAGGCCGTCGATCAGGTGCTCTCCAGCCGGGTGGCGCGGCTGTTGACCGAGGCCTACTGCCAGGGCGGCCTGCTGTCGCTGACCCTGGTGGCCATGCTGACCCAACAGAGCCCCGCCAGGGTCGGGCGGCTGGTCAACGCGTTCGAGGCCGCACAGAAGCTGATCTTGCCCACGCCGGGCACCATCCACGACGCGGGCAGCAAGATGACCCACAAGGCCTTGGTGGTGCGCATGCACCTGGAGGGCAAGGAGTGCAAGCAGATCGCCCGTCAGACCTTCCACACCGAGGAGGCGGTGGACCGCTACGTCGACGACTTCGAGCGGACGCTCATCGCCCGGGCCCACGGTCTTCCGGCGTCGCTGTTGCCCCGGGTGCTCAAGCTCGGCGCGCACGTGGTGCAGCAGTACGAGGCGTTGATCGCCCAGCACATCGGCGACACCGAGCAGGTCCGCATCTTCCTGCGCGAGCGTGGCATCGACATCGACCAGGAGGCGGTGGCATGAACGGCACGGCCCAGGACCTCAGCCTCAGCTTCCGGGTGCTCAAGCAGCAGGTCAGCATCGCCCGGGTGCTGGCCGCCTACGACCTGCACAGCTCGCTACGGCAGCGCGGCCCCTACCTTCAGGGGCCCTGCCCCTTGCACGGTGGGGACAACCCGACGGCCTTCCGGGTCCACCTGCAGCGCAACCTGTGGCACTGCTTCACCGCCTGTGGCGGCGGCGACGTGGTGGACCTGGTCCGCCGCATCGAACAGTGCGACCACGCCGCGGCGGCCCGTCACCTGCGGCGCCTGGCTCAGGGCCCGGCGCCGACGCCGGCGCGGCGGCCGTCGTCCCCGCCGACCGTCACATCACCCAAGCGCTCCAGACCGCGGGTCTTCCGGCCCTTTTCGCGCCGCATCCCGCTGGACCCTCGGGTGCCGTTTTTGCAGCAGCGCAAGGGGATTGGCGTGTCCACCGCGATGCGCTTCGAGGCCGGCTGCACCGACCGCAGCGGCTTCTTGCGCGGGACGGTCGCCGTGCGCCTACATGACCTGGAGGGGCGCCCGCTGGGCTACTGCGGCCGGAACTTGGCTCCCGACCAGATCGAACGATTTGGCAAGTGGCGCTTCCCGCCAGGCTTCCCCAAGGGCCAGACCCTCTACAACGCCCACCGCGCCCTGCCGGCTGCGGCCAGCGGGCTCGTGCTGCTCGAGTGCCCCTGGGCCGCCATGCGCCTCGTGCAAGCAGGTGTCTCCGGCGCCGGCGCCTTGCTGGGCACCAGCCTCTCGCAGGTGCAGGCCGAGTGGCTCTCTGCCGCGCCCCGCGTGCTCCTACTTCTCGACGGGGATGCGGCAGGAAGGAAGGCCGCGAGGACTATCTCCAACAGGCTCAACGGCCGCTCGACCATCAAGGTGCACGAGCTGCCCGAGGGCCATGAACCGGAGGACCTCCCGGACCCTGAGCTGGCCGCCGTGGTCGGGAAGCACCTCTCTCTTTCTTTTTGAACCCGTACATCCCTTGCAACGCCAAGGAGCAACATCATGCACAGCCGTCGCTGCCCCTTGCTTCCCAGAGGCCCTCCACGGTAGGTTGGTGATGTGGCTTGCGCAGGCATCCTCCCCAAGGTTTGGCAGGGAGAATCGCTTCGTAAGTGCCTGATTTCTTACCGATAGGTCAATTTGCCTCTATCTTCCTCGGAGCACTTACCAACGGGTGGCGATCACACCCGGTGTGGCAGGCCTGCTTGCTGATCGCCAGGTGGCTCCGTATCATGGAGCCCGTTGGTGTCACGTTTCATCTGAACTGGAACACATATCCAGTACCCCGGTCTACGCATCAGGTGCGCGACGGTGAAGAGAGAGGATTTTGGGCTCCCGTCAAGCTGCCAGCGGGGCGAAGTCGGCTTGTTCGAGTGGCGCCATCCCGAGGCCCAAGAGGACATCGTTGATGGTGTCGAGGGACACCATGGTTGGAGCGGTGATCTCAAGGCCGATGGGGCGCCCTCCCCGGCCGTAGTCCACGAGGACACCGGGAGCGGCTTGGACAGTCCGGTGGCTGCGCTGCCCCGCTCGCCGGGGTAGGTAGTAGTAGGCTGCCACGGGCCGACCCCGCCTGAAGGTGATCTCAAGATAGGGTTCTCTCATGCTACACCTCGTCCGCCGGGTATGCCGTGATCACCACAAGCAGCTTCAACTCCACATCCGGCTCCACGATCACCTCCCACGAACGTTTCCGATGGCGAACCTCAATGACCCAACGATCCTCCACCAGATCCTCGCGGAATTCGGTGGCCGCATCAAGCATGGCGCGAAGCGCCACCTCGTTGAACCCGCGATCAACCATCCGCTTGAGCAGGTGGGACGTCAGCTCGAGATCCCAGTCCCACCATGCCGGCCAGCTCCGGGCCGGGCTCACGACCGTGACCCGGAAAAGCTGGAGACAGCGCGCTTGTCCATTTATTTACGATAGCCCGGGAGGATCGCCACGACAACTTGTGTCGCGACCTGACGACGATCCCCCGCAGGCAACGCCGGCGCCTGACCTGGGCGCGGAACGTTGACCGCCACGCCCTCCCCGCCGGGACGAAGGTCCGCGTCGAGGTGGCCGGCTCGTCCACGCTCAGGCGGATGCTGGGGGAGCGAAAGCGGCCGAGAGCGGCGGCTGGAGCGGAGAGCAGGTGATGACGGCAGCGTGGTTTGCTACGCGATTCCAGGCGCTTCCATGGAACCGGATCCAGTGGGACCTCCGTGGCGGTCTGGGTCGGGGTCACCCTGGCCTTCGGCGCCCTCCCCCTCTTGCACCCCACGCTGGCCCAGGCGGCCGTGGCGCTGCGCGTGGGGTTTCCCCCCCCGCCCCGATCCATCGAGGTGCTACAGCGAAATGGGTGTGAAGCGCACCAGGTCGGCGAACGCCTCGCAGCGGGCCACCACCTGG
>JAADHA010000113.1 GCA_013152105.1 Oligoflexia bacterium
ACCGTAGATGTCGAAGGCGATGATGCGGTGGCCAACCGCGACCTTGCCGTAGATCGGCGAAAACAGGAAGGACCCGCTGCTGGCGAAGGTCAACTTCGAGATGTCCGGCGACATGCTGTTCTTGTCGATGATCTGATGGGTCAGGGCCTTCCAGTCGGCGCTTCCGAAGTCTGGGGAGTAATCGACGGACAACTCCAGCTCGAAGATCTCGGTGAGGTGGTAGCCGACGCCTGTTCCGAGGATGTAGCGGTTCAAGAAGGGGTCGTTGGCGACAAAGGCGAGGTGCGGGGAGACCTCCCAGCGACCCAACTTCATGAAGTTCTTGCGCTGCAGGGTCTTGATGACCGTCTTGCGGCGGGTCTCCTCGTCCAGGATGATCGCTTCTTCTTGCCGGGCGCCGATGTTGTCGCCGATGTTGCCGCTCTCCAGGTCCTTGCGTTCGTCCCCGGCGGACTGCTCGTGCTTCTCGCCCGAGAGGATGTCGTCAAGGACACTGCTGTCGTCGCTGTCAGCGCTATCGCTGTCATCGGCGGCGAGCGCGGTGGCGCTGGTCAGGAGCGGCAGGGCAAGGATAGCGCCCAGGATCGTCAGGCTGCGCATCGTGGAGTTCCCTGTTGGTGCTGTGGAGGGGATCGGCGCGGGCATCAGTAGTCGAACTGGCGTGGCTGCATCTTGGGGAAGAAGATGCTCACGCCGACCGTGGCCAGGAAGGCGTTGTAGATGCGGGACTCGGTCTCGGGCGTGTTGGGGTCATACTGCGGCTTCTTGTCGACGTAGAGGTAGTTGCGAGCGTCGATCTTGAGCGCCATGCTGCCGGTCAGGAAGAAGTCCATGCCGAAGCCAAGGGTGACCGGTACGACGGCGACCGGGGTCGGTGTGCCGAGGGTGGCGCACTCGGCGGTGCCCGGACTTGCGCAGCCCTTGTCATAGGTGGCGTAGTACTCGGCCATGCTCAGGATGCCGAGTCCGCCAGTGAAGTAGAAGTCGAAGTTGAGGACGGACTCGCCGACCAGGTTGATCTTTCCGTAGACCGGTGACCAGCGCGCCGCGAAGGTCCCACCCAGGGTCATCTTGCTCAGCGGCTGCCGGAAGCTGGTGACGTTGCCGTCGTAGGCTTCGTAGAGCAGGGCGCCGATGAGGGGCTTGAGGTCGCTGTTGCCCAGATCTGGCGCCATCATGGCCGCGCCTTCGATCGCGAATCTCTCGGAGAGGTGGTACGCGCCCATGACGCCCACGATGTAGCGCTTCACGAAGGGGTTGTTCGGCACGTAGCCAAGCATCGGGGACAGCTCGAAACGCTGTGCCTTCAGGAAGAAGCGGTTTTGCACCACGTCGTCAGGCTTCTTCCCGTTTATCGTCTCATCGAGAGCGGCTTCGGCTGGCGAGGAGCCGGCCATGGCGGAGTTCGGAGACACCGCGAGCATGCCGGTCATCAGGCCGAGTAGCGGGGCGAGGGGAGCGCGCATCAGGGGTTCTCCGGGAGTTCCAGCGACTGGGGGCCTGACCTGCCAGCGAGGAGCGTTTTTGTCGTGAAGCCTGTTCAGGAGCGGATCCTGATGGTTCGCGACTGCTCCTGAGGCTAGGGCGCGTAGGCCAATGCCGGCGGACACTAACATGGACAAGGGGCGTTGGACTCGGTTGTCCAGCCCCATCACAAGGGCCTTACGACTCCCTGACGAACGGCTCGCTGGCGATGGGTGTGAACTTGCGGAATCCGGGGCCCTACCAAGGCAGGTCTGGACTGGCCAAGGAGACGGTCAGCTTGGCCCAGCCCATTCCGCCGCGGCGGTCGCGGGCGACCGCGATCAGCGTGATTTCACGTACTTCGTCGCTGATGAAGGGCGGCGCAGCCTGGGCGGACTGGGGCAGCGGCGGCGACCAGGTCGCGGTCAGGTAGGGGTAGAGCCCGTAGGGCTGGTCGAAGCTGCCGTCCTCGGCGTACCAGGTGACGTAGGGTTCTTCCTGGCGCTGCTCGTCAGTGCCGTCGGCGGTGCGGTAGAGGTAGGTCTCGATCGCGTCGTCGGCCAGGATCGGCTCGATCTGCACATCCTGTCCCCAGATCCGATCGATTTGTCCGCCGGGTTTGACCGGTTCGCCGTCGATCGTGAAGCCGGTGATGTCCGGGTTGTGGTTGGGCGTGCTGGCCTCGCTGATCGGCAGGCGCTTGTAGGCCAGCTCGGTGTCGTCAGCGCCCGTGCTGCTGTCCGGGATGGCCGTGATGTTCACCACCGCGGACACGCCCTCGAGGCGTGCGGTGTCGTTGAGCCCGTCGAGGGCGTCGGCCGGTGCGGTCCAGGTCGGCGCCATGAAGGGCTCGGCACCGATCAGTCCGGCGTCGATGAGCTGCTGGTAGAGCGCCGCCTGCTCTTTGGGAGTCATCGTCTCCGGGTCGATGCCGGCGAGGTCCGACAGGGCGCTGCTGTCCACGCTGCTGTCCATGGTGCAGCCGAAGTCATCGGCCGCCTGGGGCAGGCAGGCGAACCAGAGGGAGAGTGCGATGTTGCCCCCGTCGGGGACGTAGTAGAGGGCCTCGAAGCTGACATCGTCTCCGGGCCGTGGTTCGGCCGGTTCAGCCCGAACGGCCAGGATCCTCAGGCGGTCGAGCTGCCAGGCTTGGCTGAGGCCCTGGCTGCCGCAGGCGGTGCCCAGCAGCGCGATGGTGGCCAGGGCGGTCCGCCTCAGCTTGGAAGAGAAGGGAAGCATCCTAGAACTCGAAGTCGGCTTGAAAGCCGGGCGAGGGGATGAAGGGCAGGCCACGAATGTAGGCGGTCTGCGTGTAGTCGTAGTTGTACTGGGTGAATTCTGGGTTCGTGCCGCGCAAGACATTGAGCAGGTCGAGGAAGACCTCGAGCTGCCAGCGCTTGAAGGTGAACAGCTTGTCGATCCGCAGGTCGGTCTCGAAGAAGGCGGGCAGGCGTTCCGTGTTGTAGGCCCCCGTGCTGTAGGGCTGGTAGATGTCCTGGTCGATATCGTAGATGCCGCCGGAGTAGGGCGTGGTTGGATTGCCAGTTACATACTGCATCTTGCCGGAAATCTCCCAGTCGCGGGGCAGCTTGTAGCCGGCGACCGCCACCAGGATGTGGGTCTGGTCGAAATCGTAGGAGTACCAGCCATCGGCGCTGTCGAAGGGACCCAGCAGACCGGGGCCATCGAAGATTCGCGGGCTGGAAGGGTAGTCATTGCGCACCGAGCGCGACAGGGTGTAGGAAACCCAGCCGAAGAAGCGCCCGATCGGGGCCTGGCGAATAATGGTCTCGATCCCATAGGCCCGGCCGATGCCCTGGTTGACGAAAAACTGGTCGTCGATGCTGGACAGGTCGGGGTTGGGGACGATTTGGCGTTGCAGGAATTTGTAGTAGACCGAGACATCGGCGCTTAGCCCAGGCGTGAACTGCTGCTCCCAGCCGATCTCGTTGGACCAGGCGTTTTCGAAGCGGACGTCGACGCCACCGCCTGGACGCCAGCTCTCGAAGGGCTGGGGCGGTTGATTGTAGAGCCCGGTGCCCAGCTTGAAGAGGCCACCGTCGAAGAGCTCGGCCCGCAGCATGAAGCGTGGGTCCAGCCCCTTGATGTCGACCTGGCCCACGATGTTCATCATGTCGGCACGCAGGCCCGGTTGGAGCAGCAGGCGCTTGCTGTCAGCCAGGGGCCGGATGTTCATCTCGAGATACAGGTCGGGTCCCCACGCCCAGCCCGTACCCGACTGGGTGAAGGGCTCGCGCTCGGCCAGCGGATCGTAGTTGGCAAACGTGGTGGGATCGAAGGGGAACTGGGTCTGGAACTTGTACCAGCCGCCGATGAAGTCGACCCCGGCGGTCAGGTCCATGGCGGGAACGGGGGTCCACTTCAGCTCGGTGCGCAGCTCCAGCAGGCTCTGAAGCTGCGTGAGGTCAAAGGACTCGCCCAGGTTGAACTGCGCGGTGTCGACACCCAGACTGGGCACCATGCGCAGCGCCAGGTGGTCGCCGATCGGGCGATCCCACTCGACCATGATCCGGTGGGTGCCGTACTTGGTGCCGATGTCTCCCTGGGTGTCCTGGTCCGTGCCCTGGGCATAGTCACTGGGGGTCGACACTCGCAGGACATCTTGAAAGCCAAAGAGAAAGGTGGACAGGTGTCCCTTGGGCAGGTTCAGGGCGTCGAGCTTGAGCTGGTAGTCGTACCAGCGCGGCTTGATGGTGAAGCCGGTGTCGCCTGTGAAGAGGGGGATGAAGGCGTCGATGTAGGATCGGCGACCGGCGACGGCATAGCCCAGGCCGTGCTTCTTGCCGGCTTGGCCTTCGACCAGCACGGATGTGTCGAGCAGGTCGGTGTTCCAATTCACTTTCGTGCGCTCGGGAAAGGTGTGCTTGGTCTTGATGTCGATCACGCCGCCCGTGCTGCGCCCGTACTGGGTTCCGTACCCACCTGGTAGGTAGTCGACGCTGTCGACCAGGTCGGCGTTGATGACGGATGAGTAGGCGCCAAGGTGGTAGATCAGGGGGACGCGGATCCCATCGATGTAGACACCGCTGTCTTCGGGGTTGGATCCCCGAATCACCAGCAGACCGGTCCCCAGAGGCGCGCGGGCTGCGCCGGGCAGGTCCTGGATCACGCGGACCGGGTCGCCGAAGGTACCCGGGATCGCGCGCACCTCGGCCGTGCTGACCGTGCGCTTGGTGACATCCTGCACCGGCAGCTTGTAGACGCCGACGATCTCGTCGTCCCGGTAGGACAGGTTGCGCAGCCACAGCTTGAGCTTGGTGGGGGTGAGGGCTTCGCCTTCGGCTGGCGGGGGCGGGGCCAGCACGGTCTTCTCCACCCGCGCATAGCCCGGGTAGGTGCTGGCGAGATGGACACTGCCGGGCGTCAAGCCACTCAGGGCAAAGCGGCCGTCGCCGTCGGTGTCCTGCTCCAGCGTGTGGCCGGTCGAGTCGGTGGCGACGATGGGAAAGCCCGAGAGCGGACGGCGCGTGCCCATCTCGATCAGCACCCCCGTGATCTGGATCGGGGCCGCCGATGCCGGTGGGCCGGGGGCGGGCTCGGACGATGGAGGGGCTTTGAATTCGTAGGCGAATTCGATCTTGACCGGAGTCGGACCGTTGGCGTCCTCGGCGGGCGAGAAGTGCCACTGCCTGGCGGCCGCCACGGCAGCCTGGCCGAAGCCCCAGGTCGTGGGCTGGCCTGGCTCGGTGCCCTGGCGGGCGGGTTCGTCGAGCACCGTCACCCCCGTGACCGCGCCGGTGGCGTCGATATTGATGAGCAGCGTCACGGTGGCTGTGACGCCCTCAGCCGCCGCAGCCGGCGGGTAGACAGCCTCGACGAATTCCAGCAGGGCGGGGCTCACCGTGATCGGCGGCAGCGCTTCGGTGGGCTCGTCCGCCGCTTGGGCGAAGGCCGGCGCGCCGATCAGCAGCGAGACCGTGACGGGCAGGGACTGGAGCAGGGACAGGATCACTGGAGGATCTCGATCCGGCAGCGGTACGGGGCGTTGCGGACGGCGACGGGGGTGTCGCCTTGCATGGCTGGCGCGAAGCGGGC
>JAADHA010000092.1 GCA_013152105.1 Oligoflexia bacterium
GCCCTGGTGCCGTGGATCTGGACCGCGGAGATCTTCAACGTGGTCGCGGCCCTCATCTTCCTCACCGTGGATCGGCGCAAGCGGATCTGGCTCATCGACCTGGCCTGCGCGCTCACTCTGTCGGGGATCTGGGTCGAGAAGGGTCTGGGCCTGATCGTCCCGGGCTTCATCCCCAGCACCCTGCACGAGCTGGTCGAGTACCTGCCCAACGCACTGGAATGGAAGGTCTCGCTGGGGATCACTGCGCTCAGCCTGATCGTGTTCACGCTCGGTCTCAAGATCGCCATCGCGGTGTTCTCCGGCGAGGCCCGCCTGGAGGGACGCCGATGACGGCGGACCCATCTCCCCGGCAGCGGGGGACTGCCGTGCTCTTCGCGCTGGTCCTGGGCCTGTCCGTGCTCGGCTTTCTCTACGGCACCAGCAGCAGTAACTACGACCTGGTGGCGCCGCTGACCGTGCAGCCAGCATCCCAGAGCACCACCCCGGTCGCTCCCTCCTATGCCCAAGAGCGAGACCATGTGGGCCTGTCCGACGACGACATCGCCCGGGCCTGCACCGACTGCCACAAAGAACGCATCGCGACCTCCTCCCCGGCAGGACAGCGCCACGAACACCCTGTCGGCGTGAAGCCACCCCCGGGCGCCCACCTCCAAGACCTCATTGACGTCGGTGGACAGATCCGACCCGACGCGAACGGCGACCTGATCATCGGCTGCCGTACCTGCCACAGGCCACACAACGTCAAGCAGGACGCGCGCCTGGTGGTCAGCGTGGACGACGGTGCGCTGTGCCTGTCCTGCCACATCGACAAGCACAGCAGGTCCAGCAAGCATCCGGTCAGCGGTCAGATCAGGGCCGCCGCGGCCGCACGAATCGAAGCCGCGGGGGGACTGGTCCGCGACGGCGGGATGACCTGCCTGTCCTGCCACGATCCCCACGACTCGGGATCGGCCCCCCTGCTCAGGGCGCCGGGTGGAAAGCTTGCTACCTGCAAGGTCTGCCACGCCAACAAGTTCCACGTCGTGGACGGACCGCACAGCGCCAGGACCTGCATCGACTGCCACGGCATGCACGACGCCCCGACCCTGCCCAAGGCCGCCACCGTGGCCAATGTGGGTCCACAGCTCTGCCTGGACTGCCACACCACGGACGCCACCAAGCATCGGATCGATGTGAAGGCCAGCCACCCACTGGGCAACACGGTCACCACCACTCACGAAGGCCTGCCACTGCGCGATGGCCGCATCGCCTGCACCACCTGCCACGATCCACACAGCTCAGGCAGCGAGCTGATTCGCGCAGTTCCAAGCGTCCTGTGTACCCGCTGTCACCAAGACCAGGCGTCCGTACTCGGCACGGACCACGACGCCGTCAGCGGCACCTTCGGTGACGACAACGACGGAACCTGCCTGACCTGCCACGACGTGCACGGCTCCACGGCTGACTACCTGGTGAAGACTCGCGGCAAGAACGAGAACCCCGCCATCGGCCGCTGCCTGCGCTGTCACGACGGCAGCACCAGCGCGACCCAGGTCACGTACACGACTCACCCCAAGGGCTTGCTGCTGACCTCGGCCGGGCTGCCGTTCCAGTATGGCGGCGAGACCCCCTACTTCAACGCCAGCGGGCGTCGGACCACCAATCGCAAGGTCGGCGAGATCACGTGCTCGACCTGCCATGACCCGCACAAGTGGAAGCACGACAGCGACGAGGCACCGGGCGCTGTACAGGGCTCCGAGCAGAACAGCTTCCTGCGCGACCCGGATCAGACCATTCAGTTCTGCACGGTCTGTCACGGCGTCGACGCCCGCCCCCGCTTCCGCTTCTTCCACACCGATCGCTTCCGCGACAAGGACAAGGAGTAGGGCCTGCGAAACCAAGCTTTCGCTGATAGCTGACCTTCAACCCAGCCCGTGCTTGTCGATCTTTCGATAGAGCGAGGCCAGCCCGATCCCCAGCAGGTTCGCGGCCTGCCGCCGGTCACCCCCCGCCCGCTTGAGCACCCGGGCGATGTGCGAGCGCTCCACATCGGACAAGGCGGCACGCAGGTCCAGCGAGTCCTGCGATGGCTGTGAGGTGCCCGGACTCAGCCCGGCGATGTCGTCCGGCAGGTCGTCCAGCGTGATGACATCGCCCGCTCCCAGGCAGCAGGCACGCTCGATGACGTTGGCGAGCTCACGCACATTGCCCGGCCAGGTGTGAGCACGAAACACATCCATCACCGCAGGGTCGATGCCGCACTTGCACATGCCCTGGGAACGACAGCGCTCGAGCATGATGTCACAGAGCCCCGCGACGTCCTCGACCCGTGACCGCAGCGGCGGAACGCTGATCGTCACCACCGAGAGTCGGTAGAACAGATCTTCGCGGAACTGACCACGCTGGACCTCGGTCGCCAGGTCCCGATTGGTCGCGGCGAGGACACGAGCCTGGAGCTTCATGGACCGAGAGGCCCCCACCGGCAGGAATTCGCCCTGGTCTACCAAGCGCAGCAGCTTGGCCTGTAGACCCGGCGACATATCACCGATCTCATCAAGCAAGAGGGTGCCTCCTGCTGCGCTCCGCACCAGGCCCTCGTGAGCGGCACTCGCACCCGTAAAGGCACCTCGGACATGCCCGAAGAGCTGGCTCTCGACCAGATCGCCGGGTACCGCCGCCATATTGATGGCCACGAAGGGGCCGCTGGCCCAGGGGCTGCTGTCGTGAAGCGCCCGCGCCACGACTTCCTTTCCCGCGCCGCTCTCTCCTGTGATGAGCACCCGGCTGCGCGTTCCCGCGACCCGCGCCACGATGTCGGCCACCTTCCGCATGGCCGGGCTCATGGCCAGCATCCCGCCGGTGGTCGAGCGGCCTTGCGCCAACTCGCGGCGCAACAGGCGGTTCTGCTGGACCAGAGAGCGGTGGGCGAGCAGACGTTCCAGCTTCAGCTTGAGGTCATCGAAGCTGATCGGCTTGGACAGATAGTCGAAGGCACCCAGCTTGAGTGCTTCGACCGCCGTGTCGACCGAGGCATGGGCCGTCATCACCAGCACCATGCACTCGGGCTGGATCGCGAGCACCTGGGGCAGGGCTTCCAGGCCCGAGATCCCCGGCAGTCGCAGGTCGAGCAGCAAGGCGTCGAAGGGCGCCTGGCCAAGCAAGCCAAGGGCGTCTTCACCGCTGGCGGCGGTCTCGACGTCCATGCCCTCTTCGCTCAGGAGCAGCGCATAGGACTCGCGAACGGCGCGCTCGTCATCGCAGACCAGGACCCGCCCCTTCACTGCGCCCCTCCAAACCACCGCCGCCCTGGCAGCAGGAAACGGACCGTCGTGCCCACGCCGGGCGCACTGCGGATTTCCAGCGACCCGCCCATCTCGTGGATGATCTCGCGCGTGACGTGGAGTCCGAGCCCCGTCCCCCGACCGATCGGCTTGGTCGTGAAGAGCGGGTCACAGGCGTGCTTCAGAGTGTCTGGATCCATGCCGCCGCCGTTATCGCGTACGCCGACTTCGAGCCCATCTTCCGTGGCCCGCGTCCACACGGACACCTGTGCTCCGCTGTGGCCCTCGACCTCGTCGATCGCGTTGATCAACACGTTAAGCAGAGCTTGGAGCAGGCGATCCTCGACCCCCCACACGAAGGGGATGTCCTGGTCCAGCGTCATCGTCAGGCAGTCCAAGCCGGCCCGTGGATCGTAGCGGACCAACTGCACCGCCCGCTCCACCAGCCCGTTGACCAGGACCGGGCCGGCCTGGGTCGACGACGCACGGGCGACGCCCAACAGCCCCTTGAGCACGACCGAGATCCGCTCGACCTGCTCGCGGACCAGGGCGACCTGCGCATCGCCCAGTGATCGGCCGGCCCCCGATCCGACCCGCAGCACGCCCAGCATCGCGGCCAGCGGATTCCCGATCTCGTGGGCCACCCCCGCGGCCAGGATGCCCGTCATCGCCATGCGCTCTTGGTGGATGACCTGCGCACGCAGCCGTTTCTCTTCCGTGAGAATGCGCCCCGTATAGACCCAGGCAGCCGGTGAATCCGGCGCCCCCTCAATCGCACGAAGCTGGAAGGCCATGACCTGGCCGAGGCGGTTGGCATGGTGCGGCTGCCGTTCTGCGAGCGAGTCGTCGCTGCCCGCACGCAAGGGGCAGTCCACACACTGCGAGTCCAGGCCGAAGATCGCCTGGTGGCAACTTCGACCCACCGGGGAGTCGCCGTGCAGCTTGCGAGCCGTCCGGTTCGCCGCCAGGATCTTGAAGTCGGCGGCCAGCACCACCACGTACTCAGGCAGCACCTCGAAGAGCGATGCGATGAGCCCCTCCCGGTCGGCCAGGGCGTCCGCCTTGCGTCTCAGCCGCTCCTCATCACGGGTTCGCAGGGCCAGCAGCGCGGTTCGCATCTCTTCCGCAGCACTGGAGAGCAGGCCGATCTCGTCGGCCCGGCGCTCGATATCAAAGGGTCGAAGATCGCCTTGCCCGAAGCGCTGCACCGTACCCGCCAGCCGTACCAGGGGGCGGGTGAGGCGGCGTCCCATCCACCCTGCGACGGCCACCAGCAGCACGGCGCTGATCACCAGCCCTGCCACGGCCATATTGCGCAGCCACAGAAGGTCGTGCAGCGCCGCTTGGCGGGGCGAGCCGATCTCCAGCCATCCGCCTCCGGGCTGCACCGAGACACGGGTCGAGATCGTGTCGGACCAACCCGGTGCTTGACCAGAGGGCCAGGCACCCATGAGCCGACCACTGAAGTCGTAGAGCCTGAGCGCGACCGGCAGCTCGGCATCGGTCACGAGCCAGGAATCCAGGGCGTCTCCGCCTTCGAGAAGGACCAGCTCACCGACCGTGGTTCCCGCCGTTGTGCGCAGCGGCGTCGCCACAACCAGCAGACCGTCGCCCGCGGGGCCAGAATACCCGGGTCCCCTGCTCCAGGTCTGGTAGCGCCCCTCAGCCACACCAGAGTGCCCCGACCAGTCGATGACGGGGTGGTTGAGGGTGGACGCCGCCAGCTCCCTGCCATCCAGGCTGACCACGTGCAGCTCGATGTCTTCTCCTAGCAGCGCGGCCTGGCTCCGCAACCACCGGGACGCGGCCAGGCTGGCCTCGGGGGTGGCGAACTCACCGATATCCACATTCGGAAAGTCCTCGGCCAGATTCCAGGCCATTCGGGCCAGCATCCGCGCGTCTGCCGTGCGACGAGCGAGCTGGGCGTGGGCCTGCGCCAGCTTGGCCTGGCCCAGCGACTGCAGACGCCGCTCGGCGCTGGTTGTGAGCATCGCCGTGCTCATGGAGACGCCCACAGCGACCGAGATGCAGAGAGGCGCAAGTGCAAACACCGCCAGCGCAACGGTGTACTCGCGCACGATGCCCGGCGACTTGAGGCGGGTGCTCCAACGATGGGCACCCGGCTGAGATCCTGGGGCGCTGTCGCCTGGGGAATCCAGCGGTTGAGGCGGGTCCAGCGCTGCCATGTCCATCACCTCAAGCTGCTTGCAGACCTAACCGGCACGGGCAGCGTGTAATCGACCGCAGCGATCCA
>JAADHA010000576.1 GCA_013152105.1 Oligoflexia bacterium
CACCGAAGACGACCGCACCAAACTGGCGACCGCGCTGTACCACAACCTGCAGATGCCCACGATCTTCAGCGACGTAGATGGTCGATATACCGGCTTTGACAAGCAGATTCACACGTCCGACCACGTCTACCACACCGACTACAGCCTGTGGGACACCTACCGCACGACCCACCCCCTCTACACGCTGCTGTGGCCCGACTGGCACCGCGATATCCTGGCCAGCCTGGCCGATATGGCGCAGCAGGGCGGGAACCTGCCGCGCTGGGCGGCCGCGACCGGTGACGCCGAGAGCATGCTGGGGACGCCGGCCGACATCGTGTGGGCCGAGGCGTGGAGCAAGGGCATCCGAGGGTGGGGCGAAGACATCGTCCTGCCCATCGCGATGGCGGTGGCCCTGGGACAGACCGATCCACCCTACGGCGGCCGGCCGGATGTTTCACTTCTGGACACCTTCGGCTACAGCCCGGCGGATGATCAGAGCAACTCGGTGGCTTGGACGCAGGAGTGCGCCATCTCGGACTACGCCCTGGCCGAGGCCGCGTCAGGAATGGGCTGGCCCGACCAGGCGGCCACGCTCCGCAGGCGCAGCGACGCCTGGTCACGTCTCTACAACCCCGAGACCGGCTGGATCCAGGCTCGCTACCAGGACGGCAGCTTTGTCGAGCTGAGCGACCCCGGCGTCTGGAACGATATGTACGCCGAGGGCAACGCGCGGCAGTACCTGTGGCTGGCCCCGCAGGATCCCGAGGCCCTCTTCGACGTGCTGGGCGGGGACGACGTTGCCCTGGCCCGCCTCACCGAGATGATGGAGCAGACCGCAGCCGAGGAAGACGACCGCCTGGAGGCCGTCCCGAATAGCTGGTACTGGCACGGCAACGAACCCAGTCTGCACATCCCGTGGCTGTTCGGCCTGGCGGGGCGACCCGACCAGAGCCGCTACTGGGTGCGTTGGGTCATGGACACCTACTACGGCACTGGCCCGGACGGCCTGACCGGCAATGACGACGCCGGCGCCAACTCCGCCTGGTACGTGTTCGCGGCCATGGGGATCTACCCCCTGGCCGGTACGCAACGCTATGTCCTCGGCCTGCCTGCCTTCTCGCAGATCGAGTGGGATGTCGACGGCCCCGACGGCAGCGCGCCCTTTACCATCAGCTCGGATGTCAACCCCCTCGACGGCCTCGCTACGGTCGACATCACGCTCAACGGGGTGGACTGGCCCTCACCCTTCCTCAGCCACGACTACCTCAAGCCCGGCGGCAGCTTGCACTTCGGCTTGGCGCAGTGACGCCCCGAGTCGGTCGGCGCCCGGCGGCCCTCATCCCGCCGGCCAGCGCCAGCAGGCCAGCCCCAAGGACACCCAGCCCGCCAGGAAACACAGCCCTCCCAGGGGCGTGATGGCACCCAGCCAGCGGGCCCCGGTCAGGGTCATCAGCCACAGGCTGCCGGTGAACAACAGGATCCCGGCACCGAAGCTCCATCCGGCGACCGTCGTGGTCGCGCCCGTCACGCGTGCGGCCACCAGGCCCGTGAGCACCAAGGCCAAGGCGTGTACCATCGCGTAGCGCGTGCCCGTGTGGAAGATCTCCAGCAGCTCTGGCGTGACGCGGATCTTGAGGGCGTGGGCCCCAAAGGCGCCGCCGGCCACGCTGAGCCCACCGAACAGGCATCCAAGGGTTAGCCAGATTCTTGTCAATTTTGCCTCCATTGACGTTTTGTTCGACGCGTGCCAAGCTGGGCACCGAAATGCTGATACGCTACACGTATGTCGGTGTCTCACGGCGGGACACTACGAAACTTCCACTTGCGCGATGCAGGAGAGGACCATGGCGGACATGGACTCGACGGTAGCGGCGCCGACTCCCGTAGTGGAGACCGGCCTGCAACGAGACTTCACAAAAACCGGGGCTGCTCTCGCCGCCTTGCAAGCCGAGCTCAGCGTGATGCTCAGCCGTGGGGCCGAGGATCCCTGGGAAGAACACCAGGACCGGCACCGCATAGACGAACTTCGTCGACGCCGCAAGGAACTGCTCATCGCCTGGGCCAGCCAAGCACTGACCTGGCGCCTGCGGGGCGGCACGGTCGAACTGACCGGCGATGCGACCGAGCCCGATCGCCCTCCCCGTCCGACGCCTCCCGCACCTTTGGGCTCGTCCTCCTCTCAGCCCGAGATCTACACGCGCCCGCGCCTGCGTCGGCCCGATGCCGCGCGTAGTTCCTACGACGACGAGCCCTCTCCCGCTCGGGGCAGACGGGTCCAACTCGACATGGACCACGACCGCCTCATCGAGCTGCTACGCATGCTGGGCGAACCGACCACCCCCCTCGACTCGGTCGAGCGCGTACGCGACGAACTATCGGGGCTCACTGCGGGCACGTCCAACGCGCGGCTGGACGAATGGTGCGCCTATCCCACACAGGTCCAGAAAGCCCTGGTCGGCATCACCGTGGCGCGGGCCCGCCACCTCCAGGACGAAGTCGACCACGAGCTGCTTCCACTGGAGCTGACCGGCGATCTCGACCGCCTCTTCTCGACCATGACCGGCTACTCCAAGCGCGAGCAGCCCGGCTTCGTCTTCGGGCTGCAGCGCCACCACCACCCCATGGGCTTGACCTGGCTGGCTGATGCCCGCCGTTGGTGGGCCGACCTCGTCGACTTCCTGCCCGAACCCTCGGTCCTCAGCCCCGAACGCGCCCTGGGCGAACTGCGCCGCCGGATTCAGGCCGGTCTGGGCGAAGAGCAGATCCTGGCCCAACTGACCGTGGCCCTGGACGCGGGCGTCGAAGCCGAAGATCCGCGCCTGGTCACGATGATGGACAGCGCCTACGAAGCGCTTCGACAGGAAGCCCGCTTCAAGCACCTGCGCAAGGCGATCCGCGACGCCCGTGACCAGGACGAAGCCTCTGCGGCCGAACTGGCCAACCCCGACGCCGTGCTGCCCGAAGACTGGCCCTATGAAGGTCTGGTCGAGGGTCGGACCACCGCGGTCGTTGGTGGCCCCGTGCCAGAAGAAGCCCGCAAGCGCCTGGCCGAAGTCTTCAAGTGGGCCGAGGTCGAGTGGGTCGATGGCGCCCACCCCCGCGCCCTCGAGGACCTGGCCGAGCGCGCCCGCGACGGCGAGGTCGATCATGTGGTCGTGCTACGCCGCTTCGTCGGAGAGGACGCGGACCGGGTGCTGATCCCGATCTGCGACGACAACGCGGTGCCGGTCGCTGATGTCGCCAGTGGCTACGGCGTCAAGGCGATCCGTGGCGCCCTGGAGACCGCCTTCTCCGAGTTTGCCGAAGGCTGATGAACCCAGCCGGAAGCGTTCCGGCTGGCTACTGCAAGATCAGCTCGACCGGGTCACTGCTGCTGACCGGACCCAGGGGTGCCGATTCTGGCGCCCCTTCGTCGTGGGTCATGGCGTTGCCATCGGTGTCGATCCGCGCTGAGAGCCAGACTTCGTCGGGCCAGGTCACGCCCTGCATGATGATGTCCTTGTCGCCCAACTCAAAGTCCAGCGGCAGACTGGAAGCCGGCAGCTTCAGCGCTGCGAGGGGCGGGCCGGAACCGTCGGCCGAGCGCCGAGCATAGACGAAGACCAAGGCGTCCTGCGGCGCAGAGGCACCGTCTGCCAGACGCACATGGCCGCGGGCCCTGGGCGGTGTCACCGCGGCCGGTTCCTCGGGAACTGTGTCGGCCATCATCGCGGCCGCCAGACGCCGATCCTCGGGGTCGTCTGACAGCTCCAGGACCTTGCGGAAGGCGGCCCGGGCTTGCTCCGCGTCTCCCTTGGTCGAGTAGAGCACGCCTCGCCACAACCAGGCCCGAGCTAGGGTCGGCTCTTGGTTGATCACGGTGTCCAACAGCCCCTCGGCCCGATCGGTGTACCCGATGGCCAGCATCAGGGCCGCCAGGCTGGACTTGATCCGTGGGTCTTCGGGGGCCACCTTGCGACCGGCCTCGACGTACTTCATGCCCGCCTCGAGGTCACCACTCCGAATGGCCGTATGGGCGAGCTCGGCCGCGGCTTCCAGGTCCTGGGGGTCCTTGTCCAGTCGGGCTTCAAGCGCGTCCAGCTTCGCCTGCCCCTGGTCGACCGTCGCGCCGGTCATGGACCCGCCCGCATCGCGTGGCTTCGTGGCTTGCGACAGGCTGAAGCCCAGCACCGCGAAGAACAAGACGACAGCGGCCCCCCACCCGACCCGACCGAAGGTCACGCCCTCGACCGAGGCGTTCACCTCGCGAGCGATCTCAGCGGTGTCGATCGGCGCCAGTTCGAAGCAGTCCAGACCGCGCAAGGCCATCGCCGCCCGGTCCAGCGTGTCCGCCCAGCGGGCATCAAAGGCTTCAGTCGCGAGCTTTGAGCGCTCGGCTTCCAGGCCCCGAAGCTCTTCCATCAGGGCGTCCTTGCGGGTCTGCAGGTCATCGCGCGTCAGCCCGTCCACCGACCGGCCACCTGCGCTGGTCCCGGCCATGGAGCGCATGACGACGACAAGGCCGGTGATCAGCCCGAGGACCAGTACGACCAGTGGCGGTCCCCAAACGTCCCAGTTCATGCCATCTCCCCATCGTCTCGCAGCCCGAGTTCCGCCAGGACCCGCTGGCGATACGGCTCCAGATCGTCGCGGTGTGCTGCGTCGGGATGTACTGCGTCGGGGTGTACTGCGTCGGCCCCCGCCACATCATCGGCGTCCTGTGCGGGCGCCGACGACCCGCCCAAGCCACGAAGAAGGCACCCACGAGCAAGAAGCCAATGGGCGCCAGGTAGACCGTCCAGTTCGCGCCCTCTGCCGGTGGAGCCAGCAGGATCCAGGTCCCGTAGCGCTCGACGAAGTAGTCGTTGATCTGCTGGCCGGTGTAGCCCATGGAGACCAGATCGCGGACCCTGGCCTTCATCGACCGGGCGCCCTCGGCGGGCGAGTCGTTGACCGACAGGCCCTGGCAGACCGGGCACCGCAAGCCGGTGGAGATCTCGTCGGTGAGGCGATCGATCTCGTCGTCTGAGGTCGGCGGCGCGTTGGCGGGGGGCTCGGCCAGGGGGGCCGGTCCAGCGGGGGCCAGATCGGCAGTGGCCGGCTCGGTAACAGCAGCGGTCGGCGCGCTAGCATCGGCGCCATCCTGTGCACGAGCCAACCCACACCAGGACATCAGCAGGAGAAGCTTCACAGCAGTGCCTCGAGCGTAGACTCGAACTCTTCGGGAGAGACCGGCCCGACGAACTTGCGCACGATCTGGCCCTGGCCGTCGATGATGTAGGTCTCAGGCACACCGGCGACCCCGTAGTCGATCGCGGTGGCAGAGCTCGGGTCCTGCAGGGTCGGGTAGTTCTGGCCATAGCGGCGCAAAAAACCCTTCACCTTTGGGACCTCGTCGTTGTAGATGACGCCCAGGAAGGTGACCCCACGTGGCTGGTAGATCTTCGAGATCTTGACCAGCCAGGGATGTTCCTGGGCACAGGGGACACACCAGCTAGCGTAGAAATTCAGCACCACCGGATGGCCCCGGAGGTCCTTGAGCGAGATCACCTGGCCGCCCTCAGCGGTCTCAAGCGCAAAGTCCGGCGCGGGATGGCCCTCCAGCACACTGGGAACTTCCCGGGGATCCTTGCCAAAACCCGAAGCCAGCACCGCGACGAAGGGCACGATGATGACAGCGCCGACCGCGACGATGCGCCAATTCATGTCGACGCCTTGACGCTGGCCGCGACACCCGCGGTGTCCGGCTTGGCGTGGGCCAGACGCGCAGTCGACCGTCTGCGGCTGGGCCACGCGGCCAGGGCCGCGCCCAGGGCCATCACCAGGCCGCCGAACCAGATCCACCACACCAGGGGCTGGATCACCGCCTGAAAGCTGAGCAGCCCTGTCTTGGTGTCGATCTTGACGATGGAGAGGTAGAGGTCCTCGCCAGGGACCGACCGAACCGCGGGAGCGGGCAGCGGGCTGCCCATTCGCGGGTAGGTGTTCATCCGAGGTTCGAGAAAGCCCAGGTCTGCGTCGTCCGTCGCGACGTGGATGCGGGCCAGCTCGGAGCTGCGGTGGCTGTCCTTGTCGGTTCGGTGCTCGACATAGGTCAGGGAGTAGCGACCGGCCTTTCCGGTCTCTCCAGGCCGCAAGGTGAGCTGCTCGACGTTGCGCCAGCCCGATGAACCCGCCACCCCGATCGCCACCAGAACGACCCCGAGGTGGACGACGTAGCCGGCTTGGCGACGGCGGGTGCGCAAGGACGCCTGGACCAGCGCCGTGGCCAGATTGCCGCCCTTCTTTCGCCAGCGGGCCAGACCCGGCGCCGCCATCTCTTGCAGGGTGATCACCGCCGCGAAGGCGCTGACGCCGAACACCGCCAGCGGCCAGGGCTTGGTCCAGCCCATTGCCGCGCACCCGGCGACCACCAGGACTGCGATGCCCAGCGGGACCAGGAAGCGCTTGACGACAGCATCGAGACTGGCGCGCCCCCAAGGCAGGGCAGGTCCCACCCCCATCAAGAAGACCAGCATGAAGGAGAGCGGGACGCCCCACTTGTTGAAGTAGGGCCCGCCAACGCTGATCTTCTCGCCCGAGATGGCTTCGTTGATGAGTGGCCAGGTGGTACCCAGCAGGACCGTGAAGGTGAAGGCGGCGAACAGCAGGTTCTGGGCCATGATCGCCGTGTCCCGCGAGGCCGGCCCGTTCAGGCCATCCCTGGGTGGCGACAGCTTGTCGATCCGCGCCGCCAGCAGCAGCACGCTGAAGGTGAGTACGAGGGCGAGGAAGGTCAAGAAGATCGGCCCGATCGGGCTCTGCGTGAAGCTGTGGACCGAGTTGAACACGCCAGAGCGCGTCATGAAGGTCCCGAGGATCGTCAGCAGGAAGCTGCCCATCAAGAGCGTCAGCGTCCAACCCTTGAGCTGATCCTTGCGCTCCATCAGCATCGCCGAATGCAAGAAGGCCGTCGATGTCAGCCAGGGCAGGAAGCTGGCGTTCTCGACCGGGTCCCAGGCCCAGTAGCCACCCCAGCCCAGCACGTCGTAGGACCACCAGCCGCCCAGGATGATGCCCAGGGTCAAGAAGCCCCACGGCACCAGCATCGCGTTGCGAAGCGCCCGCGACCAGGCCGGCGTGATCCGGCCCGCCAGCAAGGCCGCCGCCCCCATCGCGAAGGGCACGGTCATGCCGACATAGCCCAGGTACAACATCGGCGGATGAACCACCATCAGCATGTGGTTCTGCAAGAGCGGGTTCGGTCCCGGACCATCCAGGGGGACCGGGCTGACCGGCGTGAAGGGGTTGGCGTCCCCCGCCACCAGGAAGCTGAAGAAGACCCCGACAACCAGGGTCATGCCCATCGCGTAGCTGCTGTGCTCGGGGTAGCGTTTGCGCGTATACCAGGCCTGGGCGGCCGCATAGGCCCCGAGAATGAAGGCCCAGAACAGGATCGATCCCGACAGGCTGGACCACAAGCTGACGACGGTGATCCAGGTCGGTGAGCTGCGACTGCCGACCTCGGCCACGTAGTGCACGCTGAAGTCGTGGGTCAACAGCGCGAACTCCATCAGCCCGACCCCGACAAGGGTCGCGCCGAAGAAGGTCCAGGCCATGGCCCGGGCCCAGCGCGCGGCGTCCGCGGAGCGCCGAGCGCCGCCATACAGACCTGCGACCGCCCCGACCATGCAGGCCGCCAACGCCACCAGGATGGCGGTTCGGCCGAGAATCGAGATCACAGGTCTTCCACCGTTGCGTAGAGTTTCTTGACGTCCGCTTCGCCGGTCGGCGCGCGGTATTCATTGCTGTGCTTGACCATGACCTTGTCCGCCGAGAAGACCCCGTCGGTGCGCATGGTTCCTTCGACCACCACGCCGATCCCCTCACGGAACATCTGCGGCGGGGCGCTCTTGGCTTCCACTTGGAGGGGGGTCTTGGTGTCCACCGTCGACTCGCCGACCGTAAAGGTCAAGAGCTGTTGGTCCTGCTCCCAGTGGACAGTTCCGGCTTGGACCACGCCACCCAGCCGGATGGTGGCGCCGACCGCCTTGTCCGCGTTTGCGGCGACCTGCGCGGGAGTCCAGAAGTAGACCAGATTGTCCCCGATGCCACCCCAGGCGATGACCCCTAGCGCGCCGCCCGCCACAAGCAGGGCACCAAGAAGGAAGAGGCGTCGTTGAATCGCTGGCTTCATGTCGTTGAGCCGGGCTGAGAGTGCGTGGTTCCGTCGGCCTGAGCCGGTGCCGAGCGCGACTGGAAGAGAAGAACCACGGCATAACCCAGGAGCACGCCCCAGGAGATTCCATAGACCGCAATCACGTAGCCCCAACCGCCCTCTATTGTTCCATTCATGATGGGCTCCCTTCAGCTTGCACGGGCTTGTCGGACCCTTCGAGGTGCAGGGGATCAGGCATGTCCGGCAGGTCTGGCGCCGCTTCCTCGGCGACCAGGCGAGCCAGTTCGATCCGGAAGCGCAGTATCGACAGGCCCGCGCCGATGAACATGATGGCGATCGCCGCGATGAGCAGGGGCTGCATCATGGGCGAGTCGACAGAGCCGAGATTGGACACCGGCTGGTGGAGGGAATTCCACCACTTCACGCTGAAGTAGACAATCGGCACGTCGACGAAGGCGACGATGGTCGCTACCGAGGTCGCCATCGCCCGGCGGGCCGGCTGGTCGATCAGCCGACGCAGCAGCAAGACGACACCGAAGGCCGCCGCCAGCACCGCCGAGGTCGTCAGGCGTGGGTCCCAGGTCCAGTAGGTTCCCCAGGTCGGGCGCGCCCACAGCGAGCCCTGAACCAGCAGCAGAAAGGTCATCACCGTGCCGGCCTCGACCATGGCCGTGGTCGCCGCATCCCAGCCACGTCTGCCCGTCCACATACTGCCGATAGCAGCGATGAAGGCCCCCGAATAGAGCAGCAAGGCCCCCCAGGCTGTGGGCACATGAACGTAGAGGATGCGGCCCACATCGCCCATCATGGCCTCGCGCGGGGCGACGAAGAGGCCGATGAAGTGGCCGACCGCCATGGTGGCAAAGCCAATGGCCAACAGGACGGCGCCGACAATGTAGGAGCGGTGGGTCATCGGAAGTCCCCGGGTGGAAGGAGTGGAGGGAAGGGTCTGGCGTTCAGGTCTCGATGACCCGCTCGAAGAGCAGCCCGCACAGGCTCCAGTAGATGAGGTCGAAGGCCACCAGCAGCGCGATCCAGGAGGGGAGTTGGCCCATCGGATCGCCGGTCATGGTCAAGGTCGTGGACTTCACGGCGGCCAGCAAGGCCGGCACGATGAGCGGAAAGAGCAGCAGCGGCAACAGCAACTGCTTACCCGCCACGCGAGCGGTCAGAGCCGCGTAGAAGGTCCCCGGCGCGGCGATCCCCGCGGCCCCCAGCGCCAGGATGCCCAGGAGCGGGCCCGGTGAGATGACGGTTGCCCCGGTGATGGCCAGGTCCAGCGGCAGGGCCACCACGGACACCAGTCCCAACAGAATGGTGTTGGCGACCGCTTTTCCGTAGAAGATGGAGGGGGCGCGAACCGGGGCGAGCAGCAGGCTTTCGAGGGCGCCGGACTCGACCTCGGTCTGGAGAGAGCGGGCCAATAGCAGGGTGCTGGCCAACAACAAGGCCAGCCACAGGTAGCCACCGGCGTGGGCGGCCAAGGTGACGCTGTCGGGACCGACCGCGAAGCTGAACAGCAGCAACACGACCGCCGCGAAGCCCAGCAGGGCGACGATCTGGGCGCGAGCCCGCCACTCGACAAGGAGATCCTTGCGGATCACGGCGACGATGCCACCCAGGACTTCGCGCAACACGATGGCGAGCGAGTCATCAGCCACCTCGGCGTTGATGAGCGCCGGTGGGGCGATTCGAGCGGCGGGCAGACCGGGAGTCGCAGTGGGAGCGGGAGCGGGAGTCGGAGCTGTCACGCCGCCCCCTCGGCCTGGACTGCGTGCCAGGCATCCCAGGCACGGCGGGCCGGTCCGATCCAGCGCACCAGCCCGTTGTCCATCAAGATCGCCCGGTCGCAGAGCAGGGCCGCTCGCTCGACCTGGTGGCTGACCATGATGACCGCCCCTGGAAGTTCCTGGACCATCTGCGACACATCAGCGCACCCTGCCGGATCCAGCGCGGCGAAGGGTTCGTCCAAGAGCGCCAGCGCCGGCGCTTCGAGCTGAAGGACCGCCAATTGCAGGCGCTTGCGCATGCCGGCGCTGTATGAAGAGATCGGGTCCTTGCGGCGTCCAGACCGACCCGGGCCAGGGTCTTCTCGGGGTCCACGGTCTTGTGCACCAGCCGAGCCCGCATATTGAGGTTGTCGCGGGCGGACAGGTCTTCATACAGGCCGTGGGCGTGGCGCACGATGCCGATGCGTCGGCGCACGGCCAGGCGATGGACGTTGGGGTCCAGGCCAAACAAGCGCAGCGAGCCGCGGGTCACGGGCAACAAGGTGGCGAGCATGTTCAACAGCGTGCTTTTGCCGCAGCCGTTTGCCCCGACCACCAGCAGGCGTTCGCCTGGCGCGACATTCAGGTCCACACGCGCCACGGCCCAGCGGCGACCGAAGCGGCGACACAGGTCGCGGGCCTGGACGACGGGGGGAGCTGAAGACGACGCGGTTGCAGGCACTGCGGCCACTCCAAGTCGCCCCCCGTAATGCGTTGAGGCCACTCGGGGAGAGGGCGCGGCCCCCCCTCCGGCACGTCGCCAGACCCCGACCGCAATAAGCCAGTCGCATGGAGGTCCGATGTCTCACGATGCCCGCGCCGTCGCGGCCGCCGCCGCCGCTGCCTTTGATGCCACCCTGAGCACCCTCGGCCGCTACCTGCGCGTCCCCGCCATCTCGTGTGATCCCGACCATGCCGCCGACGTGGACCGCCTGGCCCAGATGATCCGCGCCGACCTCGACGCCCTTGGCCTGGACCGCGCCCGAGTGCTCCAACTCGACGGCGCGCTCCCCTGCGTCGCCGCCGAGTGGCTGCGTGCCGGTCCCGATGCCCCGACCGTGCTCATCTACGGTCACCTTGACTTGCAGCCCGTCGCCGACGAAGTCTGGGACAGCCCTCCCCACCAGCCGACCGTCCGCGGGGACCGGCTCTACGCCCGCGGTAGCGCCGACGATATGGGGGGCTGGGTCAGCCACCTCGCGGCCATCCGCGCCTGGTTCGACCAGACCGGCACGCTGCCCTGCAACCTCAAGCTCATCATCGAGGGCGAAGAAGAGGTCGCCTCGCCCAACCTCGAACGCTACATGGACGCCCATCCCGACGCGTTTCTCGCCGATGTCATGATCTTGACCGACTGCGAGAACCCAAGCACCGAGATCCCTGGCCTGACCGTCTCCCTGCGCGGCCTGCTCGAGCTGCGCCTGACCTGCCGGGCCCTGTCCGCGGACGGCCACAGCGGTCTATGGGGCAATATGGTGCCCGATGTGACGGTGGCCCTGTGCCGCCTGATTGCTCGCCTCACGGACGAAGACGGGCGGCTGGTGGTCGGCCGCCAGCAGGTCGACCCGGCATGGCGAAAAGCCGCCTGGGACGTGCCCCTGGACGACCAGACCATCCGCGAAGGCGCCCACATCATCGACGGCGTGACGCCGCTCCCCGACCGCGGCACGCCCCCCGCCGAGTGGTTGTGGCGCCAGCCGGCGCTGACCGTCGTGGCCACCACGATGCCGGACCTCGCCCACAAGAAGAACGCGCTGCGCTGCCAGGCCAGCGCCGTGCTCAGCGTTCGCCTGGCTCCTGGCCAGGACAAGCAGGGCATGGTCGAGGCCATTCGCCACGTCGTGACCCAGCATCCACCCGCGGGCGTCGCGGTCAGCTTGGAAGAAGACGGCTGGTCGGGTGAGGGCTGGCTCTACGCGCCCAGCGGCCCCACCTTCGAAGCGGCCGACCGCGCCTACACCGCGTCTTGGGGACAGCCCCTGGCCCACGTCGGCGTTGGCGGTTCCATCCCCTTCGTGGCCCTCTTCGGTCGGCGCTTCGGTGACCTGCCCCTCATCCTCAACGGCGTGATGGACCCTCGCACGACGGCCCACGGTCCCAACGAGTCCCTGCACCTGGGCGTCTTCAAGAAGACGATCGCCGCCAATGTCTACCTCTACGCCGAACTCGGGGCGCTGGGTCGGGACGGGATCCAGGCCAAGCGATAGCGGCGTCAGCGGATCGAGTCAGAGCGCCAGCCGCGCGCTGATCCCCAGGCGGTCGACGGCCCCCGAGTAGGTGCCGTTGCCGTGCGGGTAGTTGTAGCGGGTCTCGGGACGCAGGGCCGGGTCGACCGACATCGAAAAGGCGCTGTCCGTCACGGTGCGCGTCGCCAGGAAGTAGTGAGACCAGGACAGCCCCAGTTCCAGCCAGGGAAGGACATTGCCAGCGACCAGACCGCCCAGGATCACCGTGTTGGCGTCGTAGTTGTTGGCCAGCAAGGCGCTGTCTGGGGCCGCGGCCTTGTCGTAGAGCAGGCGCCCACCCAGGGTCAGGCGCTGGTGGATCGTGCCCTTGGCATCGACGCCCAGCCAGTAGCTGTCCTGGTTGTCGCGAGCCCAGAGCTGGTCGGTCTGCACCAGGTCCACGGTGGACTGGGGCAGGTCCGGGTTTCTGTCGCCGATCTCGCTGATCTGGATCCGGTAGTCGGAGAAGACATGCCAGAAGACCAGCCCGCCCATGGCCTCGATGCTGACGGCCTGGGTGGGGAGGATGCGCACGCTGCCCTGGACGCGCCCCGGCATATCGTAGCTGACCTGGGCCGCGCCCTGCATGGTGGTGTCGCAGAGCCCGCGGGACTCGGCCCCGAAGCGCCCCAGGGTGTCGCTCTGCGGGGGGCAACTGAAGGCCAGCGACACGTCGCCGCTGTGGTTGAGGTGGAAGCCGTGGAGGTAGGCGAGGGACAGCGCGACGTGCTCATCGGGCTGGAACCGAAGCCCGGCCGAGTAGCTGACCGCCCGGGCCGTGAGTTCCTGGAAGTCCAAGGTCGCCGCGTAGTCGGGGTTCTCGAGGTCGGCATCGGTATAGCCGGCGTCCTGGCCCAGCTCGCCGATCTGGTCGGAGAGGTCCGGCATCAGTTCATTGTCGAGCTTGGCCCCCCACTGACTGAGCATCAACTGGCCACCCACACCCAGGGAAATCAGGCCCTTGTAGTCGTAGCCCGCCCCCGCCAGCAGGGCGGCGGTCTGGATCTGGCCGTCGCGCAGGGCGTAGCGGACCGGGCCGCCCTGGGGGGTCTGCGTGCCGCCGCGCACGAAGGGAAGCGCGAATCCCAGGCCCAGGCCCAGGCCGTCGACACCCAGGTCGGTCGCCACGCCGGCAAAGGGGACGACCCCTTGGAGCTTGATCTGGTCAGGGCCGCCGTGCGGGTCGGCACGGTCGACCTTGATCACGGCGAAGGTGGGCGCGCCCTCCAGGGTAATGCGGGTTCCATGGCCTGCTGCCAGCCCCGCCGGGTTCCACCACAAGGCTGTCGCGTCGGTCGTGCCCGGCGTGCCATAGGCACCACCGACCTCGAGGCTGTCCAGGCTGGCGGCCCCCGCCTTGCCGGCCGAGAGAGCCAGCAGCAAGGTGAAGCCGCAACAAGGAGCGCGTCTGGCCCCGGTCATAAGACCGGCCACCAGATTGCGCGATCCAGCCTAGCGGACATAGGCGCCGTAGGCGCCCGCCGCCCGTCAGGCGGCGAAGATGGGGGGGAGGGCCCGTGTCGGGCCCGGACAGGGGGGGAAGAATCTGTCTTCC
>JAADHA010000365.1 GCA_013152105.1 Oligoflexia bacterium
GCGGGGTCCAGATCGCGTCATCGGCGGGCATATCGGTGCGCGAGATCTGCTGGGCCAGTGCCTGCTGTTTCTCGCTTTGCATCCAGGTTCGCTCCCAGACGGCGTCGTGGCTGCTGGCGGCCAGCTTGCCGTTGTTGCGAATGTCGATGACCCACTGCCGGTCGCTGAACGGCCAGGGGAGGTCGATGTGCTGGAAGAGCAGCTTCTGGTGCGGCCGGGTGGGGGTCAGGTGGATCTCGGTGAGGCCGTCGACCATTGTGTCGTGGGCGTCGTCGATGATAGCGATCCACAGCGCATCGCGAGGGAGGGCGGACCAGGTCAGCCCGACGACCCGGTCGATGCCCTGTAGCTGTGTGCGATGGCGGGCGATGTCGCCACGGGCCACCCGCTCGAGATCGCGCGCGTCGATGTCGACCGGGATGCGCGCCTGCTGGCGCATCAGTGGCTGCCACGATGTCCAGGTTTTCAGCAGGGTCTTGGCGTCTGGCAGATGTGCTGTCTGGGCCGCGGCTGGGGCCGAGAAGCACAGCAGCCCGAGCAGCAGTCCGAACAGCAGCCCGAGCAGCCGGGCGCTGTGGAACCGTACGCGGGGGCTAAGGAGCATGACTCGATCGGTAGCACGTCGAGCCCTTGGTGGTGATAGGTCCTGGCCGTGGACCCGGCCAGCCCAACCTTGCTGCACTCCTTGGCCGACCTCGCGGTGAGCTGGGGTCGCGTCGGCCTGGTGGCCTTTGGTGGCGGCGGGGCCATGGTGCCCTTCATGAAGGCCGAGTGCGTCGACCTTCGGTCCTGGATGACCGACGAACAATTCCTGGAAGCGCTGGCCCTCTCCAGCGCTCTGCCGGGGCCGATCAGCGCCAAGATGAGCGTCTACGTCGGCCTTCAGATCGCCGGTGGCTTGGGGGCCGCGGTGGCCTTCTCGGCCGTGATGACCCCACCGGCCCTGATGATGTTGGGACTGTCTGCGGTCTACGCGCGCTTTCGCGACAAACCCGCGGTCCTCGGCGCCATGTCCGCCGTGAAGCCGGTGGTCGTTGCGCTCTTGTTCTGGGCGGCCTTGGCCCTGGCCCCCGATGGGGTGCGATCGCTTCGAGCAGCGATTATCGCTGTGGCGGCGGGGATCGCCTTGTTCGCCAAGGTGCCGCCAGCGCTGGTCATCGTCGTGGCGATGGCGGGTGGCGCCATGTTCCTGCGGTAGCGCTTCCCCTGCTTGGACTTGCCTTTGCCTTCGCCCTTTCCCAACCTGCCCCTTCACCAGCGCGGGCGGGTGTTGTGTGTCGCCCACACCAGCGATGCCCTGGCCGAGAACCCCTGGGGTGATCCGGCCCAGCGCGACCTGTGGGTGTACCTGCCTCCTGGATATGATGCGACAGAAGCACATTATCCTGTGGTGATGCTCTTGTCCGGCTACGCCGGCACCGGCGAATCCATGCTGGCTCGGGGCCTCACCGATGTGTCCATCGCCAGCCGCATCGACCGCCTGCTCGCGGCTTCGGCGGGTTCGGCAGGGGGCGATGGGCCGACCTGTCCCCCCTTCATCGCGGTCCTGCCGGACTGCATGACCCACCTGGGGGGCAGCCAGTTCGTGGACTCGCCGGGCATGGGGAACTACGCGACCTGGCTGGTCGACGAACTGCGTCCCTTCATCGACCGGCAATTGCGGACCACCGGTCGCTGGGCAGTGGCCGGTCGCTCCTCGGGCGGCTTCGGCGCCCTGCACCTGGCCATGAGCTACCCCGGGGCCTTCGCCGCGGTTGCCTGTCACGCCGGGGATATGGGCTTCGACCTCTGCTGGCTGGGTGACATCCAGCGATCGGTCGCCGGCGTCCAGGCCGCGGGTGGGATCGAGCCCTTTCTGGCCACCTGCTGGCAGCCCCGACACTGGTCCCCTGCGCACTTCTCGGCCCTGATGATCCTGGCCATGAGCTGCTGCTTCTCGCCGGATCCCGACGCATTGGGCCCGGTCCCGGCTCGGCTGCCGGTGGACTTCCAGACCGGCCGGGTCGACTTCGACGTGATCCGCTCCTGGCAGCGCTTCGACCCGCTTCAGCGGGCCCTGGACCCCGGCGTTCTCGACGCATTGCGGGCCCTCGACCTGCTCTACCTGGACGCAGGCAGTCGCGACGAGTACCTGCTGCACCTGGGGGCGCGACGCTTCGTGGCGCAGCTCGCCGCGGCGGGGGTGCCCCACACCTACCAGGAATTCCCCGGTGGCCACCGCGGCACGGCTTATCGCTGGGATGTCAGCCTGCCGCTGATCGCACGCGCACTGGAGACTGGCAATGGCTGACGCTGGACCGGGCCGATCGGTAGAGCTGGACGCCATGCGCACGCTGGCGCTAATCCTGATGGCCGCCAGCCATGTGACCCGGATCGTGTTGGGCTCGGCGCGGGGGTGGTGGTGCGCGCCATCATTGCTGCTCGATCCGCTGACCCAGGGCATGTTCATGGGGCTGGTCGGCGCCAGCCTGGCCTGGTCCTGGTCCAACGCCCAGCGCCGCGGCACACAGCGGGGTCCCTGGCTGCGGGCCCGGGCCCGCCGGGCGCTCGAGATCTACCTGGTCGGCGTGCTGCTCTTCCTGTTCGACAAGGGCACCCAGATCCCCTGGCTGTTTGTCGCCCCAGGGATCCTGGCCGACATCGCCCTGGCCATCGTCGTGTACTCGGTCACGGCCTCGTCGCGCAGACCGGTGCTGTGGACCCTGGTGCTGTCGCTGTGCGGCTACGGGCTGATGGCCTGGCTGGAGTGGCCCGGCGTGGACCTGTTCGTGGCGCCTGTCAACGCCGGGAACGCGCCCCTGCTCCCCAACGTGGCGCTCAGTGGCTTCGGCCTCTTGGCGGGCCTGGGGCTGGTGCGGCGGGATCGGTGGCTGCTGGGTGGACTGGCGGTTCCAAGCCTGCTGGGCGCCGCCGCAATGCTCAGCCAGCACAGCTTCTCCCAGCTCTTGGGGGATGAACTCGGGCGAACCTTCTCCAGCGTCACCTACGTCGGCGGCCACGACGGGCTCAGCAACACCTGGGCCATGCTCACCGGTGGGACCCTGGTGCCTGACCGGGTCGAGTACTTCACACCCTCGCTGGCCAGTCAGCCCCTGGTATTGGGCTCGTTGGTGGCCATCTACCTGGCCTTCCGCGTGCTGCGTCCCGTCCTCAATCGCCTCTCCGAGACCGTGCTCTTGCCGGGGCGCTACAGCCTTGGGGCCTATGTCTTCCACCTCGCCCTGGTGGGCCTGCCGGTCGTCATCATCGGTCGGGCCAAGCCCCTGCGCAGCGCCGTGGCGGGCAACATCAGCATGGTGCTGATCCTGGTGGGGATCTTCGGCTATTCCGCGGTCCGCGAGTGGCAGACCCGTCGTCGTCGTCGTCGTCGTCGACGGCAGGCCGCCCCTGTGGTCAGCCCGGGCCACAGCACATAGACACGTGGACCCATAGCCATAGACTGAGCCCCCTCCGCCTGGTGCCACCGATGTTCCTGCTGCTCCTGTCGATCGCCTGTGCGTCCAAGCATGTCCCCACGGGGGTCGACGTGCCTTACACGGCGGCGGACCTGGTCGGGGACTGGCGGAACGAGGGCGCGGGCGAGATCACCATCGTGGACCAGCGCGGCAAGCCTGTGGTCCAGTCCGTGGTCGACTACGACGGAGAGGTCTTCGAGATTCTTGGTTTTGGTTGGGGCGAGGACGGCTATTCCTGGTCCTATCGCGTTCCCTCGACCGACTACCATATCACCGAGACGGTGCTCAGCATCGACGGCGACAGCCTGCACACGTCCTGGTCGAACCAGAACGGGGACACCGGCAAGGACACCTGGAGCAGGGACTAAGCCCGGGGTGCTGCGCAGCCTATTGTCGGGTGACCCGAGTGCCAGCGTGGCCATCGAAGGCGGCCACCAGGTCCCGCGGGTGGCAGACCACGGTCTCGATCGAGGTGGGCGCGGCCAGGAAGGTGCGCGCGGCTTCGACCTTGGGCCCCATGCTGCCGGGCGGGAACTGGCCTTGGGCGGCCAGCTCGTCCAGCTCGTCCACGGTCACGGTGTGGAGCAGCCGCCGGCGGTCGGTCTGGTAGTCGACGAAGATGCCCTCTACCCCGGTCGTGACGAAGAGCCGCTGCGCGCCCAGCTTGACCGCCAGCAGGGCGCTCACGCGGTCCTTGTCGATCACGGCCTCGACCCCGACTTCGTGGCCGTGGTCATCCAGGAAGACGGGGATGCCACCGCCGCCACAACACACGACCACAACGCCATCGTCGATCAGGTGCCGGATGACATCGATCTGCACGATGTCGATGGGACTGGGCGAGGGCACGACCCGCCGCCAGCCGCGCCCGGCGTCCTCGATGATTTGCCACCCACGCTGGGCCGCCAGCTTCTGGGCTTCGGCCTGAGAGTAGAACTGCCCGATGGGCTTGGTGGGGCGGCTGAAGGCGGGGTCCTTGGGGTCGACATCGACCTCAGTGACCAGGGCTACGATGTCGGTCTTGTCGCCCCGCCTGCGCAGCTCCTGGCGCAGCACGCGCTGGATCATGTAGCCCAGCGCCCCCTGGGTGTCGGCGACCAGCGAGTCCAGCGGGACCTGATGAACCTCGGGAGCGGCCAACTCTGCTCGCAGCACCATGAAGCCGACCTGGGGACCGTTGCCGTGGGTCAACACCAGATTCTCGCCGCGCTGGATCAACTCGGCCACGGGCCCCATGGACCGCTGTGCGTGAGAGAACTGGTTGGCAACCGTTGGTGGGCGTGAGGGGTCGAGGAGGGAGTTGCCGCCCAGGGCGACGACGTTGATGCCGCGCACGCACGCTCCAGAGGTAGGGAGAGGAAGGCGCGGTGTACCACGCTCCCGAGGCGCTGACCGGGCTATCTTGCGACGGTCGCTGTGGCGGTCGTGGTGGTGGTCGCTGTGGAGCGGCCGGGTGGACCATCCTGGTGGCGCAGCCGGCCTTGTAGTGGGTCGGTCGCTTGCGGTTGTGGCGCAGACGGGAAATAGGGCGTGCCGTGTACCACTGGCTGGTGCGCAGAGGAGCTTCCAGTGGCAACCACCCCAGTCATGACCGCCATCGCCTTGGCCATCGCCATTGGCGCGCTCGCCTTCTACGACGGGCGCGACAAGGGGGGTGAGACCGGGTCCAAGTCCGCTGCCGTCGCCAGCGCCATCGGTGTGCTGCTGGTCGCTTGGGTCATCTGGTCGGTTGCGGGGGACCGCACACCGCTGGTGTCCGGCGAATTGCAGGGTGACGTGGTCCTCAACGTGCCTGCCCAGGACACGCGGGTGTCCCTGCTGGTCCACGCCGACCTTCCTCGGGTCAAGACCGGCCAGAGCTCTGGTGGGGACTACCGGTTGGATGTCCGCGTGGGCGAAAAGGTCCTGGACCAACTCGACGGCGAGGTCAGCGAGACCTGGCGTCGTGGACGGGCTGGGCGGCGTGGCCACACCGAGAACCTGGTGGCGCAGCCGGCCTTGTAGTGGGTCGGTCGCTTGCGGTTGTGGCGCAGACGGGTGACCATCTCTGTGGCGAAAGAGAGCGGAGACCTTCACTCGCCGCTCAAGGTGATCGCCGAGACCGCACCGCCGACGCCGGTAGTAGTGGGTGTGCTCGGCCTGCTCGCGACGCTGGCCGTCACGGTCGCCGATGCTCTTGGGGGGCGCCGGACGCGGTCGGGGATCTGGGTCGGTCTGCAAGGGGCCTTGGCCTATACCTTGCTGGATGGCGTGTACCCGCACTCGGGTGCGATGTCGGTCATCGGTGCCGGGATGTTCGCGGCGCTGCTCGGCGTGCCACTGAGCCTGTTGATTCGCTGGACGCTCTTCGCGACGCCGCTGGGCGCGTCGAAGGAGCCCCCACAGGACACGGCAAAGCACGCGGTGTAGTGGTGGTGGTCTGGTGGCCCTGGCGGTCTGCTGGCCCTGCCCGACGGCGCCGCGATGGGCCATCCTGGGACCGTAGGAGGCCCGCATATTCGCTGAGCGCAGCCACTGGATCTTCGACCTCGACGGCACCCTGACCGTGCCAGCGCACGACTTCGCATGGCTGCGGGCCATGCTCAGAATCGACCCGAGCCAGGACATCTTGGACACCATCGCGGCACGCCCAGTGGCGCGCGCGGCGGCCGACCGGGCCTTCATCGCGACGTACGAGGGCGAGCTGGCTCGCGGGGCGAAAGTGCAGTCGGATGCACGCTTCCTGCTGGAATCCCTCTTGGCCAGGGGCTGTGTCCTGGGCCTGGTGACACGCAACAGCCTGGAGGGGGCCGATCTGACCTTGAGGGCGACCGGCTTGGACCCCTTCTTCGCGCCCGCTCACCGGGTCGGGCGGGACTGTGCCGCACCCAAGCCAGACCCGGCCGGCGTGCGGCTCTTGCTGTCCCGGTGGGGGGTCTCGGCGAGCTGTGCCGTGATGGTCGGGGACTGGATCCACGATATCCGGGCCGGCCAGGCTGCGGGGACCGCGACCGTGTTGGTGCGCCGACACGGCCCCCGGCCCTGGGATGACCAGGCCGATGTCGTGGTGGACCAGTTGGCGATGCTGGCCTGAGGGTGACGTTCCGGTATCGTCAGAGCCGCCCCAATCACATCTGAGCGGGATCGGGCTATAGGGGCACCAGAGCGGTCCCATTTCCGGTGGCCGCGCGGCTCCAAGCCCTCTGCCGACGATCTGGCGGACGCCGGTGGCCGCAGTCCCGACGTCACGGACCATCGACTTGAACCAGTTTTCGTCGCTCGGCCTCTCCGAGCCCCTTCTCCAGGCGATCAGCGCCTGTGGCTACATCACGCCTACGCCCATCCAGGTACAGGCCATTCCGCCGCTGCTGCTGGGCAAGGACCTGCTGGGCTGTGCTCAGACAGGCACCGGCAAGACCGCGGCCTTCGCACTTCCAGTGTTGCAGCACCTCTCCTCCTCGCCCTCTCGCACGCGGGGCAAGCGCCCGATTCGCGCGCTCGTCTTGACCCCGACCCGCGAGCTCGCCGCCCAGATCGGCGGCAGCTTCGACCGCTACGGCAAGTTCCTGGACCTCAGCCACCACGTCATCTTCGGAGGCGTCGGCCAGAACCCCCAAGTGCGGGCCTTGAACCAAGGGCGCGACATCCTGGTCGCCTGCCCGGGACGCCTGCTGGACCTGGTGGGCCAGGGCTTTATCGACCTGTCCCAGGTGGACTTCTTCGTCTTGGACGAAGCGGACCGCATGCTGGATATGGGCTTCATCCACGATGTGCGCCGCGTGCTCAGGCTGCTCCCCGAAAGTCGGCAGAACCTGCTCTTCTCGGCCACCATGCCCAGGGTGATCGTCGACCTGGCCGACGACCTGCTGGACTCCCCGGTCTTCATCGAGGTCAGCCCCGAGACCAAGACCGTCGACCGGATCGACCAGACGGTGATGTTCGTCGAAAAGGCGGACAAACGCCGCCTTTTGGCCGAGATCATCGGGACTGGCGACATCGCACAGGCCCTGGTCTTCACCCGCACCAAGCACGGCGCGAATCGACTGGTCCGGCAACTCGACCAGGCCGGGATCGCGTCCCAGGCCATCCACGGCAACAAGTCGCAGGGCGCGCGCACCCGTGCTCTGGACGCCTTTCGCGACGGTCGCCTGTCCATCCTGGTGGCCACCGATGTGGCCAGCCGGGGCATCGACGTGGACGGTGTGTCCCACGTGTTCAACTTCGACCTGCCCAACGAACCCGAGACCTACGTGCATCGGATCGGCCGCACCGGTCGGGCGGGTCGCGCCGGCAAGGCCATCGCCTTCTGTGACCACAGCGAAGGCGCCTACTTGCGCGACATCGAGCGTCTGATCGGCGAGTCGATTCCAGTGGACGAAGACCACGCCTGGCACGCCGCCGACGCGATCCCGGCGGTTCGCCC
>JAADHA010000517.1 GCA_013152105.1 Oligoflexia bacterium
GGCGCCCTTGTGGTAGGCATGAGTGAAGGGCGTGGCCCGCAAGGCGTTGCGCACGCGACGTACCGCCTGCAAGCGGAACAGCTCGTTGTTTGGCAGGTCGCCGGCCTTTGCCTTGATGGACTCGATCTGCTCGCTCTTCAGGTTGCTGCGCGTGAACACCAGCGCACCGCCCGAGAGGAAGAACAGCCACCGCTTCTTGTCGCACTTCACCTCGAGTGCGCCCGTCGCACCGCTCGAGATGAGTTCCGCCATGACGGCATCAAGATGCACCGGGTCGGTCACGGTCCCTCCGTTCGAGCACTTTCTGAGCCCATGCTAATCCAGCGATGCCACGGCACGAAGCGATGATCGGCTACGGTGACAAACCATGAGCACCTTCCGGTCCACCAGCACCGCGCTGGTCGTCATCCTGGCCATCGGCTCCGCCAGCGCAGCCGGACGAGAAGACCCGGTCACCGTCTCGCCCAAGGCACCGGGTGTCGCGCAGATGCGAACCATGAGCGACGCCTTCGCCAGTGTCGCCGCCGCTGTCACCCCCGCCACGGTCTACATCGACGCTCAAAAGGGTCCCCCAGTTGCGGCGGGACTCGCCGAGCTGATGCGCGACTACCGGCTGCCCTCCCCCGACTCAGACGGACAGAAAGTCGAGAGCAGCGGGAGCGGGGTGATCATCTCCAAAGACGGGTTGGTCCTGACAAACTACCACGTCATCGCTGGCGCAAGCTCTCCGGTTGTCACGCTCTACGACCGCCGAAGCTTTCCGGCCGAGCTTGTCGGCGGCGACGCCCGGACCGACATCGCCGTGCTGCGCATCCTTGGCAAGGGACCGTTCCCCTGGGCTGAACTGGGGGATAGCGACGCGGTTCGCGTGGGCCAGTGGGTGATGACCGTCGGCCACCCCTTCGACTTCCAGTTCACGGTCACGACTGGCATCATCAGCGCGCGAGGCCGCCGCAACCTGTTCCACGACGAGATCCAGGACTACCTCCAGACCGACGCCGCCATGAACCCGGGCTCGTCGGGGGGGCCTCTCTTCGACCTCTCCGGGCGAGTCATCGGGATCAACACAGCGATCTACACGGTCCCCGGGACGAGCAGCCAGAACACAGGCATCTCCTTCGCGATCCCCTCCTCCATGGCGCACCGGGTGGCCGACGAGCTGCTGAACACGGGGCGAGTCGCCCGGGCCAGCCTTGGGCTGAACACCCGCGACCGCCCGTTCTCCGTGGACCATCCCAACCCCGGAGCCGAGATCACACGGGTCGCGCCCGGCAGTCCCGCCGCGGCCGCCGGGCTCCTGCCGGGCGACGTGATCCTCACGGTCGATGGCGAGCGCGTCATCGGAAGCGATGACCTGCGCGCCCTGGTGCTGGCCCGCGGCGTTCATGTCGACCTTGACATCGGCTGGCAGCGGCAAGCCCAGCCTCACCACGCCGTGGTCCGGACCGGCGACGAACAAGACCTGGAGTCCACCGATCTCCCGGTCCCCGACGACGCTGTGGAGTGGGCCGGCTTGACGGTGGTCATCGCCGCCCCAGCCGACCTGGCCACCTTCAATCATGAAGACCCCAGCTCGCCCGCGGGCGGTCTCCTGGTCCTGTCCGTGGCCCCGGATAGCTCCGCCGCCATCGCCGGCCTGATGCCCGGCGATCTGCTGGTCGAGGCCGGGATCAGCGACCTGCACACCCCGCAAGACCTGATCGAGGCCGCTGGCCAGCGCCGCAGCCTGACCCTGCACTTCTTCCGAGCAGATGGCGAAAACTGGGCCGCGCTGGGGGGCTTGCGCTGAGGCTCAGCTACCCGGGTCCCCGGCCAGCCAGGCGGTCGCGTTCAGGAAAAAGGCCGCGTTGTTCTGGTCGTGCCAGGAGTCGTAGACCTGGTTGCCGTAGGCCGCCGTCCCGTCGTCGGCCGGAGAGCTGTCGCCAATGATCACCACGCGGCCCGCGCCCACGCGTTCTCTGGCCGCCAGCAGCTCGATGGCGGCCTGATCGTAGCCGTTCCGCCACACCAGGCCGACCACCGCGCTGCTTGCCGTGCTGCTGTCGCCTGTGACCGAGAGGGTCGCCGCCGCGAAGAAGCCCAGCTCGGCGACCGGGCCAAAGGACCCACCGACCACGGGGTCCCCAGCGTCCGGGTTGATGTTGTCGGCCTGGTACTGGTCCACATTGGTGGCGTCGATCGTCGTGAGGCAGCCGACCGCCGCCAGCAAGGACTGGCCGATGTCGACCGCGGTGTGCCCGTCTCCGTCCCGATCAGCGCCGTCGTGGTCAGAGATGTAGAAGAGCCCACCACCCGCGGCCACGAAGGCCACCACCGCGGCCTGTTCAGCGGCGGACAGGGGCGTGTTGGGTTCGGGCAGGACCAGCACATCCACGCCACTCAGTGCGTCCTGGGACAGCTCGCCCGAGGTGCTCGCGACGGTGTAGCGCCCGGTGCTCCACAGGTCGTAGCCGAACGAGGAGTAGGCCCCGTTCCAGGCGGTCTCCGAGCCCGGCGAGCTGGGGTCGGGGTCGGGATAGTCGTCATCGATCACCCAGTCGGCGTTGCCCGCCTGCTCGCCGTGGTCCCGGTCGAAGAGCACCGAAAAGGCGCCTTGGGACACCAGCGTGCTGGCCGACCCGGTCCAGACCTCGACACCCCCCAGCGAGAGGCTCAGGTCGTAGGCGGTGTCCGGCAAGAGCCCCGCCAGGTACAAGGAAAAGGCGCCGCTGACGGTGGCACAGCTCTGCCGGGTGCCCGCGCTCACACAGGCTCGGCCCTGCCCGGTGACTTCACCCTGAAGGTCGATCTCGGTGGGCGAGGAGCCCTGCGCCGAGGCCGACACAAAGACCGCGTCGGTGGCCGTCCCCAAGCTGCTGCCAGTCCCGGTCCCAGCAGTGTCGCCAGTCCCCACCGGTGTACACGCCAGGAACAGGACCGAGAACCAGCTTGGCGTCATGTACGGTCCGATCGGCGAGAGGGTGGGGTCAGGGCCAAGCTCAGCGGTAATTCGCTGCTGGAGCGCGTGCCGTGCTACCCTGCGCTGTCTGAGGAGGACGACCGATGCTGCTGCTGAGCCTGGCCATGCTGGCTGCTTGCCAGAACACGTGCCAGAGTGACACTCGCATGAACGGCGATTATGCCGTTTGGTCCTACGTTACCGCGCCGACAGAAGATCTCTCCGGGCAGAACATCGCAGACTATCCATGGCCCGGCATGTTCTTCAACGGCTGGTCGGAGTGGTCGCTGGAGTACGTCAGCGGTCAAAGCACCGTGAACCTGAGCATCGACGACCAGCCCTTCGCCGCCAACTTCACGCGGGTCGTCGACGACTGCCGCAACTTCACGCTGGACTTCGACGGGACCTACTTGACCGATGTTGGCTCTACCCACGCCTTTGTCTGGCACGGCGACCTGGCCTACCAGGGGCCGGAGATCTCCGGGACCTGGTCCTACAAGGACACCTGGAGCAATGTAGCAGAGGGCACCAGCGGCAGCGTCGACGTTCCCCTGGGCGAACTCTCCATGACAGCCGGTGGAAAGATCGGGGACACGGGCCGCTGAGTCAGCCGCGCGGGCTCCGACCGGCTTGTGGGGACCCGGCCGGTTAGCGGGGCCCCATGTACAACCTCGCCATCAGCCTGGGAATCGCTCTCGTCGCCTACCTGGCCGGCTTGGCCTTGGCCGGCTGGCTGGCCGGTTTCTTGCCCGCGGTGATCGCGGCTGTACTGGCCTATGTGCTGCTGGCTCGACGCACCGGTCGTCAGCTCGAGGCCCTCATGAAGGAAGCCGGAGCGGCCTTCCAACAGGGCAAAATCGACCGCGGGCGCAAGCTGCTGGAACATGGCTTTGCGCTGGCACCCTGGCAGTTCCTGGTGTCACAGCAGATCCACGGCCAGCTCGGCGCCATCGACTACCTGCAGCGCAAGTGGAAGCCCGCGCGGGCCCACCTCGACAAGGCCTGGAGCCGCAACTGGATGAGCCAGGCCATGCTAGCCTGCCTGGACCACCGCGAAGGCAAGCACCAGGAAGCCCTCGACCGGATGGACAAGACCACCGGCCCCGGCGGCGGCGACCCGACCTTCTGGGCGCTCTATGGCTGGCTGGCCCTGGACTCGGGTGATCGCGACAAGGCGATCAGCGTGCTCGGCGCGGGCATCAAGAAGAACGAAGCCAGCGATGCCCTCAAAGCCTTCTCAGACGCCGTGCGCAACAAGTCCCGCATCAAGCCGGTCAAGCAATTCGCGCCCTTCGCGCCCAATTGGTACCAGTTCTTCCCGGAACACGTCCCGCGTAGCCAGATGATGGCCGCCCAGGGCAGGCACCCCGGCGGATACTCGCCTCCGCAGCCCAAGGGTTTCCGACGGGGCTGACGGGGTCGGGCGGACGATGCCGGGCGGACGATGCCGGTCAGTCTCCCATGGACCAGGAAGCGGCCCGGCGGCTGGAGTCGCCGGGTTGCCAGCGCACGTCGATATAGACGACGCGGCCGAGCTGGTCGTTGTCCTCGGGTCCACTGCCGACCACCGGTCCGGGCGCGACATCCGCACTGAGCTCGCTCAGCGGCAAGACGTTCTGGGTGAACGCGGCCTGCACATCTTGCAAACGCTGGTGGAGCGCGCCCTGCACGGCCTGCGTGCGTCGTTGAGCCAGGGCTTCGTTGCGGGACAGGGCGTCCTCGGCGGACGAGGCGCTGCGCCAACGCTGACTGGCGTAGCCGGTGATGTGCAACTCGAAGAGCGCCCCGGGGTAGTTGTGGTCCACTCTCCAGATTTGACCCACGACGTCGTCGATGGTCTGCTGGTCCTCGGGGCCGAGGGCCGCCTCGGCGGTGCGGAAGTAGAGCGTGGCGGTCAGCAGGATCTCGGCGCTGGCCGCTTCCTGTTGGTAGTCGTGCTCCGCGAGGGGCTGCATCTGGCGATTGTCGACCACAGCGTCTCGCAGCCCGGTGGCCGTGCCGATCCCGCCTGTGACGGTTGCCCCGACGCCACCACTCAACTCGCTGGATGTCGGCCGCTCGTTTACGCCCGCCTCGGGCTCGACCTCTGGAGGAAAGGAGATGCGGTGGCCGTCGTGCTCCAACATCAGTCCAGAAGCCGCCAGCCCGACGGCTGCGTGGCGGCCAGGCAGGTCGCCCTCAGCTCCGTCCGTCACCTCGGCCAGGTACACATTGGCCGCCGAGAAGTCGTCCATGCTGAAGTAGACCAACGCGGGCTCGGCCTCCATGGGCTTCCCGGCGTGGATGATGTCGACAGTGAATTCGGGACTGGACAGGTGTGCGCCCTCACCGTCAACCGCAGCCCCCACGCCCCCGCTGGCTGTTGCGATCAACAGGTCGGTCTCTGCGACCCAGCGCATGCCGGAGTCGTTGGTGTAGGTCAGGGTCGCGGCGACCGCCCGCCCGCCCAGGATGACCGCGGCGTTGATACCTTCCCCCAGGGTCAGCGTGTAGTGGTGGGTCAGCATGTCCCCGCGGGACAGGCCCAGCCACTCGAAGTACTGCGG
>JAADHA010000287.1 GCA_013152105.1 Oligoflexia bacterium
CTCGGCGTGGTCTGCAGAGGCCCGCGCCAGCATGCCCAGGCGCTCGCCGCCGCGTGGATCGTCCAGCCCGACCAGGACGTACTCGTCGACGTGATCGATGGGGCCCAGCCGGGCCTCGACATCGTCGAGGTAGATGTTCTCGCCGGTGGCCGTGACGACGACTTCTTTGGCCCGTCCGACCAGGGTCAGGCGATCCTTGTGGTCCAGGCGGCCCAGGTCTCCGGTTCGCAGCCAGCCGTCCTTCGTCATCGTCCCGTCGGTGGCGGCCTGGTCGCCGAAGTAGCCCGCCATCACGCTGGGCCCCCGGGCCTGGACCTCGCCGACACCGTCGCCATCGGGCTGCGCGATGCGGATCTCGACGCCGGGCACCGCCTTGCCGACCGTACCGCTGCAGGCACCAGGTCGGGGCTGGGCCACCGTAAGCACAGGTGCGGCCTCCGTCAGGCCATAGCCCTCGGCCATGGGCAGGCCCAGCCCGACGAAGAGCTTCTGGGTCTGCGCCGGCAGGGCGGCACCGCCACTGATGAGCATGCGGATATTGCCGCCGAAGCGACTGTGTACCGTCCCGAAGAGCAGGCGCCCCAGGTCCAGGCCCGTGCCGCGGGCCAGGCGCGTGTTCAAGCGGAGCGCCTGGTCGAAGCCCAGCTCGAAGACGCGGCCGCGATCGGACACCTGGGTGCGGATCCGACGCTCCAGCAACTGCCACAGCGCTGGCACGCCCACCATGGCCGTGATCCGGCCCTCGGACAGGCCCTGGGTCAGACGATCCGCGTCGACCTGGCCGAGGTAGAGGATGCGGCTGCCCATGGAGAGCGGCAGCAAGAGGCCACACGAGAATTCAAAGGCGTGGTGCAGGGGTAGCACCGACAGCACCCGGTCTTCGGCGGTCAAGGGGAAGAGCGTTCCCAGGCTGGCGAGCATGCTGACGAAGTTGCCGTGAGTGAGCATTACGCCCTTGGGCTGGCCGGTCGTGCCCGAGGTGTACAGGATGCTGGCCAGCGCATCGGACCGGTTCTGTAGGACAGGCAGGGTGCCGACCGCGCCGACCGCGCCGACCGCGCCGACTTGGTGCAGATCGAGCAGCGTGAGTCCCGTCGCGGTGAGGGCTTCACCGAAGGCGTCGCGGGCATCGTCGTCCAGAATGGCCGCGCCCGGGTTGGCGCTGTGCATGATCACGGCGGCCTGTTCAGAGGACAGCGACGGGTCGAGGGGAACGGCGACGGCACCGGCCCGCAGCACACCGAAGTAGGCGATGGGCCAGTCGGGGTGGTTCTTTCCGCTGAGGATCACCCGGTCTCCAGGAGCCACGCCGGCCTGGGCCAGCCGCACGGCCACCGCCATGGAACGGGCCCGAAGCTGGCGAAAGCTGGTTCGGACCAACCCGTCATCGGTCAGCTCCAGCAAGGCGGGCGCGTGGTCATGGCGCGCGGCCAGCTCGTCCAGCATCGCGTTGAGATCGTCGTGACACAGCAGGGGGCGCTTGCGCTTGACCATCTTCTGTTCGATCTTCGGTCCGACGTTCTCCATGATGCCGGGGATGTGAATGTCCATCATATAGTGGCGCCAGTCGATGTCCTGGGGTCGCCAAGGCAGGTCTTCCTGTTCAGCCGGAGAGAGGCGCTCAAAGGCCTGGGACACATGCAGGCAGGAAAAACGATAGTCATGGGTGCAGGTGAACGGTACGAACTGGTCCCCGATGTACGCCTGCAAGCTCAGCCCACTGGCCAGCCCGTCGAGCTGCTGCTGGGCCTGGCGCACCAGGGGCTTGAGCGCTCCCTGACCGAAACGACCCAGCCATGAAGAGACGGCCTTCACCTGGTTCGAGCGCTTGCGGGGACCGTTTTCGTAGTAGTCCGCAGCCTCGAGTCCCTGGGGCTCCAGCTTGGCCTGGATCGCGTTGATCAGCGGATTTCCACCGGCATCGTACTTGTAGTGGCGTCGCTTCCACAGACCGACAAGCTCGAAGATACGCTGCATACGCACCGGGTTGGCCTCGCTCACGCTGAGCTGGTAGACGACCGGAGCCGTGCCTTCTAGCAGCTCGGCCAGGGCCAGCACCAGTCCCGTGGCCACCAGATCCACGGGCACCAGATCGATGATGTTGTTGGCACCCGCGGCGTAGGTGACGGGTGCCTTGATCGCCAGGTAGATCAAGGGCGTGCTGGTGTTGATGCCCTCGCACCAGCCGGGCCGAGGGAAGGACAGGGCGCTCTCGATGATGGCTGGGCGAACGATGCTGTGGGGCAGCCCGCTGCGTCGCAGGATCTGTTCACCCAGGGACTTCGTGTAGGTGTAGGTGTTGGGCCAGCCCCAGTATTTCGCCCGCTCCATGCCTTGCTCGACGAGCTGGGTCTTGACGTACTTCTCCTTCACCCGGTCCAGCTCGGTGTTCAGCGCGTCCCCCCGGCAGGGCTCGCCCCGCTGCCGCAGGTGCTGTTTGGCCTGGTCCAGAAAGGCGGACTGGCGAAATGCGTCGTCGGCGCGATGATGCACGTTCTCGACGATGTCCATGCACTCGGCGATCTCTCGCTGTGGAGACCAGTGGGCCCGGTCGAGCGTGTCGGCCTTGGGAAAGGGGAAACAGAGCGGATCGATCTCGTCGACCTGGCCCGTATGATCCCCAGCCACATAGCAGGTCGAGGTGTGGAGAAAGGGCAAGGGCCGCCCATCTTTCGAGAGGTCACGGACCATGGCGACCAGGTTCTGCATCCCGAAGGCGTTGGCCTGCAGAGCATGATCGAGGGGAGGTACGAAGTCGACGACCCCCGCGATGTTGATGAAGGCGGAGAGCGTGCCGCGAAGCTGGTCGCGCCGCTCTGGCCTCAGTCCTCCAAAGGGCTCAGACACATCCCCCTGGATCGGCGTGATCTTGCTGGCCAGGAAAGCGTCGAAGGCCGCCCCTGGGTACTGCTGCCGGAGGGGTTCGAAGACCGGGGATGTCTTGATCTCGGCCGCGAAGCGTTCGTCCGAGGACAAGCGTACAGACCCATCGCTGTGCTTGCGGGGTCGTACGACCAGGTAGATCCGCTCGATGTCGGGAAAGCGAGCCAGCAGCAGGCACACGAAGACCTTGCCCAAGAAGCCCGTGCCGCCCATCACCAGCAGGCGTGCACCGTCGAGCTGAGCGGCGACTTCCAGGCGGGGCTTGCTGCTCACGCGGTCTCCCCGTTGGTGTCGGCGACCTGGGACAAGCTCTGGGCCTGCGGCACCGTCTGGTCCACGCCGGCCTGGTCGACCAGGGCCGGAGGGGCCGCGTCCGGTGTGACATCGGCCATCAACAAGGGACAGACGCGGAAGCAGGCGATGGAGGGATCGGGTGTCTGTTCGCGTACCATGCGCAGGGCTTCGGCCATCGTCCGAGCGGTGTCATACCCGAGCACGCCCGGGACGTACTCATTGTCGGCGCCCACCATGATCACCCGACCGCGATGCTGCCGCCCGTTCTCGCCCCAGTACCACATGTAGAAGGGGTGGGCCGGATGGTAGGCTTTGCCGGTGCGGTAGAGCTGAATGTAGGACGGATGCCGTGCGAAGTCGGCCTCGTACTTCTTGTGCAGCTCCATGGCGTCGCGGGTCCGCGGCAGCAGCTTGTGGAAGAACTCGACATAGGCGGGGTGCTGATCCTTATCGAAGCGATCCGTGCAGGGGTGCAGGGCGATGATCGTCCCACCCGGCTTGAGCAGGGGCACACCGCGATGCAGATTGTGCAGGTAGCCTTCGACCATCACGCTGACCAGCAGCGGGTTGAGGAAGGCACCGACGTTGTAGGGCGAGATGTAGGGGACCGGGAAGATGACCACATCGAACTGGCCCTGGACCGGCACGCAGAGCTGCTTGTGACAGACCTCCATGATGGCGTCGTGGACCGGCTGACAGGCCCCCGCGAACACGCCGATCATCTGGTAGGGGGCGGGCACTCGCTCGAAGATGGCCTGACGAGCGGCCTCGGGCACGAAATCCAGGGTCTTGATCAGCGCCGCCATGGCCTTGCTCTCGAGGTCGGTCAGCTCGTCCTCGTTCTTGGCCAGGAAGGCCAGGGGCTTGTCGAACATTGCATTATTTACAGTGGTCTCCACGTGAAAGACATCGACCTTGGACTCGATCAGCTCGCCAACCTCGACCATGCGGCGGTTCAGCTCGGACCGGGCGGGCTCCATGTACGAGCCACTGGCTCGGACGGCGGCCGGCGTGTGATGACCGCGCAGGGTGCGGTAGCCGACCAGACCTGTGCCCAGGGATTTGTGACCACCGTTCATCGGCACGAAGGTCAGGTTGACGTAGATGACCAGGTCCGAGGCCGCCGCTCGACTGTTCAGTTCGACATCGATGCCACCGGGGGTCGTGCCCAGGGAGGTGAGCCCGCCAGGCTTCTCGGCGTCATGGTTGTAGAGTCGGCCCGGCCAGAAGCGGCCAAAGGCCTTCCGTCCGACGACATGGCGGATCTCGTCCTTGGACAGTGGACGGTGAAATGCCGTGGCGATGATGATCTCGATGTCGTCGACACCGTACTGGTCGAGGATCGTCAACAGCTCGTTGATGACCAGGGCACGATTGTCGGGACCCCGCATAGGGGGCAGCGGCATCGAGATGTCATCGACCGCGATCGTCAGCTTCATTCCGGGCTTGAGACGAGCAAAGAGCGGGGCGCTGTCGATGGGATGGGACAGCGCGTAGCGAACCGCGGCGCGCGGATCGGGCAGGCCCTTGATGGGCTTCTTGGGGTAGATCACCTTGGTGCCTACAGGCAGATCGACCTGAACCAGGCGCGATCCAGAGAACAGCACGCGCGGCTTGCTACGATGGTCGATGGTCACGACACAGGGATGTTGACTCATGCAAGAACCTCAGATCGGAGAAGCGTCCGAGCGACGCCGACCTTCGCGGGCCGGGCGCTTGATGTCGAGGATGGGCCAGCGATAGGCCTGGGCCAGGCGCCGCAGGCGCGTGTCGGGGTTGATGCAGGCCGGGTGCCCCACCACGGACAGCATCGGGACATCGCTGAACGAGTCTGAGAATGCGTGACAGGCCGCCAGGTCGTGGCCCTGTTTGCGTGCGTCGGCCACGATCAAGCCGGCCTTCTCGGGCCCGGCGACGACCGGCTGCATCAGCTTGCCGGTGGCCGTGAGGTGGGCGTACTCCAAGCGGTTGGCGATGACATGGTCGCAGCCCAGGTGCCGGGCGAGGGGCCAGATCGTGATGTCCAGGCTGCCCGTGATGAGCACGGTGCGCAGGCCGGCGGCCCGGGTCTTGTCCAACAGGGCCGCAGCGCCTGGGAAGATCCGGGGCCGGATCACGTCTTCGAAGACTTCGTCCGCCAGCACCACGACGCGGTCTTCGCTCATGCCGTGAAAGTGGGAGAAGAGCAGCTCGTTGAACAGGCGGCGGTCCCGCAGCTCGGCCGCAAGCAGCAGAGGGGCCTGAAGCACCGCTCGCCCCA
>JAADHA010000543.1 GCA_013152105.1 Oligoflexia bacterium
AAGGAAACACCGCCTGAGTAGAACGTCGGACACCGATCAGTTTCGGGCTGAAGTCGGTCCAGCGTGTCGGGGCCGCGTGTCGCCGCCGATTTGGGCGAGGGGCACCGTGCCAAGCGCTCCCAGATTGGAGATGTGACCGGTGCCAAAGGCCGCAAAAAGTGGGAACTGACCGGGCGCAGCGAGGTCTCAGCCTGTACCCGATCTTCGTTCAGGCCGGCACCCCGAAGGCGCCTGCTCACCACAGGAAACCGCACCATGTCACCAAGCTCCTTCGCGCTCGCTGTGCTGCTCTGCCCCGGTGCCGCCCTGGCCCAGACCCAGGCCACCAAAGACCTCCCCGTCCAAGAGCCCTCGCCAGCAACGGGGGTGCAGTACCAGGACCGGACCATCCTCGACGCGGGCGACTTCGAGATCCTGCACATCGACGGCACGCTTGTGGGACCGAGGATCCACATGGACACCGAGCGCCAACACAAGCGTGGCCCCGGTTGGATTCGACTTCGTCGGGACTTCAGCACCGAGATGTCAGACTCCACCACCCAGATCCGATGACATCCCGCGCCGTCAAAGCGGGGCTACCGACCGCTCGGGCCCCATTTGACGACAAGCTTGCAGCGCCAGGATTGTGGGTAGACGGCGGATCCCGCACACTATGGGTCCGAAGACGGCTCCAGTTCCGGCTGTGCCTACCTCTCACACGCGCGCCAACCTCGGTATAGTCCCCACCTTCGGAACCCTGTCTCCCTGAGGAATCTCATGCGCCCCACTCGCCTCCTCGTCATCGTCGCTTCTCTCGCCAGCCTTTCCAGTGTCGCGCTGGCACAGGATGCCCCGCAACCCAGGGTCATCTACAAGGAACGTACCGAGATCGACTTCGAGGGTGTCGAGGTCGCCGGTGAGCTGGTGAAGCCGCAGGGCGCCCTTCTGTTGGATCGCAAGCGCGCGTCCTTCAACCCACTGATCAAGCTCCGCCTCGACTTCAACACCGAGATGTCCCAGTCGGTGGACGAGGTCAAGTAGACCTTCTTCGCGCGGCCCCGTCCCCTCCGATTCGCCTGCGCGCCCGCACCTCGGGCTCGCCAAGGAACCCGACATGCCCACAGCACCGCTTGCCCTGACCTTCGACATCTACCGGGGCGATGAATTCGTCCGCCGACAAGAGTTCGCGTCGGAGAGCATCACCATCGGTCGAGGCGCTGCAGCCATGTTGCAGGTCGACGACGAAGCGCTGGCCGAACTCCACGCTGTCGTAAACGTCAACGACGACGGGCGTGTGCAGCTCTTGGACCTGGGCAGCGCCGCGGGCACGCTGGTCAATGGCGAGACCATCAACAACGCCTTCCTGCGCACAGGCGATCAGATCCAGGTCGGTGATCTTCGGATCAGCGTGACCATCGCGGACGACGCTGCCTTCTCCGATGAAGAGAAGACGCAGCTCGCGTCCGCACCGCTCCTTGCGGCCGCGCAGGGCCAAGCCCAGGCCCAGGATGTCGTCGGTGGTGACGATGAGAGCGCCCACGATGACCGGACCGAACCAGGAGGGATCTCCATCGACCCCGGACTGGGTGGAGACGACACCGAAGAAGCCACCGCCGACCAAGGCGAAGATGTCCTCGGCTTCATGATGCGCTTTGGAACCGGCGCCGGAGACGCCGGGAACGACAGCACCAAGGGCAAGGTCCTGATGGTGGCCCAGGCATGGAGCGATATCCTTGTTGACACCAAGCACTATGCCAAGGGGCAGGGTCCCATCACCCTCGGTGACCGAACTGGCTGGCGCTGGCGCTTCCTCGGTGTGCCCATCGCTTGGGTGCCCGATGCCTTCGCCAAGGTGGCTTGGATGTTCGGCCCGACCCTGTCCGAAGCCATCTGCGAGACCAAGGACGACTTCTATGCGCCCCCCCAAGATCTGCCCGAAGATGGCTACAAGATCTTCGAGTGGCAGGGCGGACAGTACGTCATGCACCTGTCCGAGAAGTGGTCTGGATTCGTCGACATGGGCGAAGAACGCCAGACCTTCCCCGAGCTGATCGCCGCCGGCAAGGCGACACCATCCGGTGCCGGGCAGTACGCCTTGGCCATCGATGACGACATGCGGATCGTCGCCGACCTGGGCGACGACACGGTGATCGTGGCCAAGATGGTCCCGGCCGGCAAGCGCGTCGTGACATCGATCACCGACGACATGGACTACCCCTTCCTGGGGATCATGTCCTTCATGGCCTTCCTTGGCGTGGTGTTGGGTATCTACCTGGCGACGGCCCCCCCGCCTCCCGAAAGCGAGATCATGGAGATCCCAGACCGCTTTGTGGATCTGCTACTCCAGCAACCCGAGCCCGAACAGCCCAAGAAGGACAACAAGCCCGAAGCCAACCCCGACGCGGGTGAAGGCGCCAAGGCCAAGAAGGAAGAAGGCAAGGTTGGCAAGAAAGACGCCAAGATGAAACTGGCCAAGGGCAACAAGGTCGAGATGGAAAAGAAGCAGCTCGACAAAGAGATCGCTGAAGACGCGGGCGTGCTCGGCGCGCTGCGCGACGGCGGCGAACTCGACGGCGTCTTCGGTAGCTCCAACCTCAACTCCGACTTGACTGGCGGCATCGGCGGCCTCATCGGCGCCAAGGGCACGCAGTTCGGCTCCGGCGGTCTGGGCTCACGCGGTTCCGGCTTGGGCGGCGGCGGTACGGCAGAAGGCCTGGGTGGCCTGGGCACCAAGGGCCGTGGTTCGGGCTCCAGTGGCTACGGTAAGGGCGGTGGCAATTTCGGCGCCAAGGGCGAAGGCGGCATCGGCCGAATCGGCGGCGACCCGATCATCCTGGGTGCCTTGGACAAGTCCCTCATCGACGCGGTCATCAAGCGCCACATGAACCAGATCCGCTACTGCTACCAGCGTGAGCTGACGCGGTCCCCTGATCTGGGCGGAAAGGTCACCGTGAAGTTCGTCATCGCCAAGGATGGCTCGGTCTCCAAGGCCAGCATCAAGGCCAGCTCGATGGGCAACGCCACCGTGGAAAACTGCATCGCAGGGCGCTTCCGGCGTTTCCAGTTCCCCGAACCCAAGGGCGGCGGCATCGTCATCGTGTCCTACCCCTTCATCTTCGCTCCCGGCTGATCCCCTCCGCCGCACAGCGTCGGCAAGCAGCTCTCACACGCCTCGGCTTCGGCCGGGGCGTGCTCGCACAGGGCGCTGCGGCTTCCGCCACCCGTCAGCACTCTCGGCAGCACTCTCGGCAGCACTCTCGTCAGCACTCTCGTCAGCACTCTCGTCAGCATTGTGTGCAGGCTCCGTCAAGCCCGCCAGCGGGTACTTTCCTCACAGCGACGTGCGTGGTATGAAACGCGCCACGCTAGCACCCGAAGAGCGGTGCGCGCGTCGCGGCGCAAGCATCGCCCATCCTCAGCTTTGGACACCGCCCAATGAAGACCTCTTCGCTGCTCCTCGGTTTGTTCTTCGTCAGCCCGGCGCTCCTACCGGTACGGGCTGCCGCCCAGGACTACTCGGACCTCGATGGCAGCGACAGTGGAAAAAAGTCCATCCAGGATCGCGCCCGGAACGAGCAGGTACGTGAGATCAACCGGGGTCTCTACCTGAAGGCATCGGTGGGTGGCGCCTTCTACCTGGGAAAATTCTCAGGTGCCGTCAGCCCGGGCACCGCGACCGCGCTGGCCGTGGGGCAGGATTTCATCGACCGGGAACGCACCAGCATGGCCTGGGAGATCGACTTCTTCCAGGGCATCCACCAGGGCATGGACTACAACGCTCAGATAGACAAGGGGCCCTACATCGAAGGCGACCTGCGGACCTACACGGTCGCCGGCCTGGTCGAGTGGAACACCTACCCGGCTCGCCGGTGGGGGGTCGGGCTGCGCGGCGGCGGCGGGGTCTTGTACTCGCCCCTGTTGATGAACGCCGACTACTACGGCACCGGTCAGACGCCGCCCAGCACCAAGACCGTGCTGGATGCCTGGGGCGTCTCCGACCCCGGCTACCACAACGCCCCCCATCCCCTCGTCATGGGTGGGCCGAACGTGGAGTACTACACCAAGCTGGCGCACTTCTCGGTGGGCATGGACATCGATGTCTTCTACGCCATCGGCTTCGACCTGGGTACCAGCGTCACTGGAAACATGAAGTACACCTTCTGAAGCCCGTTCCCACCACGGCGCTGCGCCAATTCGGGTAGGCACATGGGGCGCATCGGTGCTACTTTCTTCGCAGCATCAAGGGTGTAGGCTTGACCATCAACCTCGCGATCCTACTGCTGAGCGGCTGCCTGGGACTCGATCCCATGGGCAGCGCCGTGGCAGACGACACCGCTGGCGGTGGCACCGACAGCGGGACCTATTCCTCCAGCTTCGGCGGAATGAGTTTTCCAGACTCGGTGGACTTCGGCCAGGTGCTGCTGGGCGATGCCGCCGCAACCACCGACCTCGAGCTGACCAACGACAGCAACGGCAACGTCAAGATCACCGATATCCAGCTTGACGCTGGCTCAGATTTCCAAGCCGAATCCACCAGCCCGCCCTGGGTCATCGGTCCCGGCGGCCAGTACGTCGTGACGCTGAGCTTTGACCCGTCCAGCACGGGGGTGCAGACCGGGACCTTGTCCTTCGGCGTCGAGACCGAACAAGACCTGGCCGCCATCAGCCTGTCTGGCGAAGGCGTCACCGACGCCACCGGGACGGACACGGGGGGCACATCTACCGGCACATCCGACGGTGGGACCAACGCCGGATCGATGACCTACAGCACGTCGTCCCTGGCCTTCGGCACCCTGGCCGTCGGCAGCACGAACAGCGCCAGTGTCACCCTCACCAACGGCACCTCCGACGACGTAGAGATCCAGTCGATCACGTCGTCATCCTCGGTCTTCACGACCTCGGGCATCACGCCACCGACGACGCTGAGCAGCGGCAACTCAAAGACCCTTCAGGTCAGCTTCACGCCGACCGCCGCCACGGCCTACACCGAGACGGTGACCGTGCAGACCGACGCCGGAGACAAGAACATCGCCGTCACTGGCACCGGCGAAGACGCCTGCACGGTGTGCGCCCCAGCCATCAGCGTCGACACGGGCGGGTCGCCCACTTCGATGGACTTCGTCAGTCTCATCGGGATCCCCGACAGCCAGACGGTGCGCATCAGCAATGTCGGCGACGAGGACCTGATCGTTCGAAACGTGTACGCCACCAACGATCCGATCGGTTCTGGCGACTTCGACGTCAGCTTTTCCGGCAGCACGACCCTGGCCCCCGGCGACAGAACCAGCGTGACCGTCACCTTTACGTGTCCCGATGTTTGCTTGCTGGAGATGACGAGCCTGAGTGCCGACTGGAACATCCTGCACATCGAAAGCGACGATCCCTCGACCTCCGACTACAAGATCGAGCTGAACGGCGGCAGCGGCTTCTGACCCGATC
>JAADHA010000683.1:0-1569 GCA_013152105.1 Oligoflexia bacterium
CCCACGAACACACTCGACAGTGGTTGGCTCCCGTGTGTGGCATGGAACTTGTCATACTCGGGTCTGGATCCAAGAACACCCATCTGGTCGATCGTGGGCAAGCCACCTTGTTCCAGGAAGACCGCGAGCGCGGCTTCGGCTGGTTCGAGATCACCGCCCACCACATCCACGGCGAGCTTGTCGACGAACACGGTCAAGTGGACTTCGTGCGTGATGTGGAGCGGTAGGGGGGGGTGCCGGATCGCCGGCACGGTCCATGCGATGCTGTGGGTCGCCGTTCCCGTGTGCTACCCTGCGACTGACAGGTGTTGTCGGAGGCAGCCATGAGCGGTCAAAGCTACCAGAGCGCCGAAGTCTCCCCAGAGATGATCGCCGCGATCCTGGCAGACGAGAACCACCGCCGTGACACCCGGGACGCCGTTCAGGACGTCGAGGTTGGCGCCGGGGGCACAACAACCGAAAAGCCCGTCGCAGAACAGACCTTCGGCGCCGCGCAGATGCAGCCCCAGGTCGTCTCGGAGTTCGTCAACGGCGGCTACCTCGCCCCGCCAGCGAGCTGGACCGGTGACGAACTCGACCGCAGCCTGGAGATGCTCACGGACGACGCCCAGGCGCCCGCGCTCGTCGCGGCCCGTCTCCAGCAGACCGTCGATCACCGGCGCACGGGCGGCGTCGACATCGGGCGGCGCCGGGACATCCTGGGCACGCTGTACAGCCTTGGCCTGCAAGGAAGCTCCGGGGTTCACGCCGACCCACAGTCGAACAACCGCGGCACCGCGATCGCTGCCATGATCCCCCGCCTCGAGTGCGCGCTTGGGCTGCCGTGAACTCGTACTGGGCGCCGTCGCGTTCCTGGTCACGTGCGGGGGATCCCGCATGGAGACACCCGATCTTCCTGGCGGCTTGGTGGTCTACGACAGCACCCACAAGCAACACATGGAATACCGGACCGGTGACGATCCGGGCTTCACCCCCGTCTCCGGCCACGCCCAGGGCTACGCGCCTACTTATAACCCGCTGGCCTCGCCCGATCACCGCTACACGATAGCGTACAACGAGACGCTGGGCCGGTACCTTGTGTCCGGCGACGGCCACACCCGCCCCTTCGCGTATTACTGCTTCGCCCCGAGCCAGATCGCGTGGTCGCCGGACAGCGACTACATTGCGTACCGTGCCGACGGCGATCAATCCGAGTGGACGGCACGCATCGTCGTGGTGCGCGTCGCCGACGGGCACTCGTGGTGGATCGGCAACGGCGAGAGCCCACGCTGGGGGGTCGAGTAGCTCGGCGCCCTCCTGCACCACGACGCCGAACGATGGCGTCTCGGTAGTGCATCCCGGGCACCGCTGCTCCACAAGAAGCTCGACGAATCGAGCCCCCTCGGCACGCCGTTGACGCGCAGGAGCACCCGCTCATCGAGCGGCTTGTGGAGCAAGAACGGAAGAGCCATCGTCCAGCAGCGCACCTACCTTGTAGGCCGCAGCCGATCCCTGCCAACTTCGTCTATCATGCCAAGCTTGAACAGGTGCTCGACAATAGCAGAGTAGCTGATTTGCAGCCGATCCGCG
>JAADHA010000683.1:1695-7111 GCA_013152105.1 Oligoflexia bacterium
GGGCCCATGGACCACTGGCGATCGCCAACTCCGATGCCCTGGAAGCGTCGTAGAGGACATGACAGAGTTCATGCGCCAAGGTGAAGCGATGGATCTCGGCTTTCTGCGAACCTGAATACCGCTGGTTGCACAGCACCGTCGGTGAGTGACCATGCCCGCAGAAAGCAACCGCCCGGACGCCTTTATCCGACAGGCTGATCTTCTTCTGGACGATGCCAAGCGCATTCAATACTGCCTCGACATCCACGAACACACTGTCTCCGTCAAGCACCCCTCGCTCAAGCAGAGCCTCACGCAGGTCCTCCGCGAGTTCGTACCCGTCTTCCCACGCCTGGCTCAGTTTGGCAGGAGGCGGTCGTTCCTCTCGGAGTTCGGTGTAGTTCGCGCAAGGCTCCTCTGCCGAGTACGCCCGTGCCATCTCAGAGGCCAGCAGCAACAGATCGCCTTCCCCCACGGCCGGCGACATGCTTCCGAACATCAGCCCTGCTCGGCACGCACCCGCCACCACAAGGCTCTCTTCTGGCACCCCAAAAATGGCGTCAGCTCCAGCTTCCCATGCCTGAGCCACGGCGTCGCGCAGTTGGTGGAGCCCGCCAACCCCGATGTCTACGCGACGTGCAACGCCAGCCAAGAAGCCTACGCGTGCCCAGTGCCGCGCCGGAGTTCTCAGGCATCCAAGTTGGTCCCTCAACACGCGCAGCCGTTCCGACCCCGGAACTTCCTCGGCAATTCGGACCGTTGTAGCGTCGACCACATCGAACAGCACGTCCGCTGCTTCAACAGCGTCAAAGCGAGCAACTCCCTCACCGGCCAGGAAATGTACATCGCCCCTCGCCCCCGCAATCGCGGACTGCCCCCACGAGACTTCAATGTCATCCCGCCACCGTCGCAGGAAGACCTCCGGAAAAAGTCCACCGAAGCGTGCGTCTTGAATGCAGTGACTCTTCCACCACTCTTGCCACTCTGTATACCAACCCGACTGCGCATCATCACTATACAACGGCGGAGGGAAGCGGGTCTTCTTCAAAGACTCCCATGCACTCGGTGCCTCGACCCTGGCCGGAAGGCGCTCTTCGTGCAGCATGGCGTCCCAGTTGCCTACGAACCACTCCAGCAGTTCCAACAAATACCAGTGGACCGCACCTACACGATTCGGCCCCTCAAGATGCTCACACAGATTGATGCCATCGACCCACAACTCGAACTTGCCCCACGACGCAGCCTCATCTGCGGTGGCCCCGACACCACCATGCGGGTCGCGTTCAAGTTCAACCCGGAACCCAAGTCGTGAGGTGTCGCCAGAGAAGTGCGCCCAGTACGTCGACATGGTCTACCCATCCCAGTGACGCTGAATGTCCCGTCGGCGGATCAGGTGCCGGTGCTTCGGGTTGCTGTCGTACTTCATGCCAGCGTTCTAACCCGCCTCCGGCATGAATGGCCCCGCTGGACAAAACCTCGGCTCGGAACCCGTCTCGACAGGGTTCGAAGGCCTGCGCTTCACGCAGGGTGCCGCCGCCAGGAGTGCCGCGGTCATGGACCCGTCGAGGTGGCCCCGGGGCCAGTTGAGACCGAGACCGGAACCGAGACCGGAACCGAGACCGAGCATCAGCGCCGGCCTGCTGCCGCCCCTAAGACGACGTGAAGCTGGTGGCGGACTGCAAGCTGTTCAAGCCGGTGAGCGTGGGTCGGGTCTTCGATGCGGCCTTCGGCGCCTTCCTGTCGGTGCCGGATCTTGCTTCAACCCTGGCAGCCGGCTACAGCGCAGGCCAACCCAACGTACGACGCGGGATCGGCCCATGGTGGTGCCGTGCCCCCCGTCCAATGCGAGGACCCCAATGGCAAACACAAGTCCCGGTCTGATCGGCCGGAAGATCGGTATGACGCAGCTCTTTCACAACGGCGATGCCGTCGCCGTGACGGTGGTCGAGGCCGGCCCCAACCACGTGATCGCGGTAAAGAAGAGCGACGGCGTAGACGGCTACGACGCAGTCCAGCTCGGCTTCACAGAGCAGAAAGAGTCGCGGGTGAGCCAAGCCGAACAGGGTCACTTCGCCAAGGCTGACGTCCCGCTTCTCAAGCATGTGCAGGAATTCCGGGTCAGCCCGGACGACCTGGCTTCGTTCCAGGTTGGCAGCGCCATCGGCCCCGACGCGCTGTTCAGCGAGGACGACACCGTCGATGTCACGGGTACCAGCAAGGGCCGCGGCTTTGCGGGCGTCATGAAGAAGTTCAACTTCAAGGGCTTCATCCGCTCCCACGGTAGCCACGAGTACTTCCGCCACGGCGGCTCGATCGGCACGCGCCTGACCCCCGGTCATGTCCAGAAAGGCAAGAAGATGCCAGGGCAGTTCGGCGCGGCCACACGGACCGTGCAGAACCTGACGGTCATCAAGGTCGACGCCGAGAAAAACCTGCTCTTCATCAAGGGCGGCGTCCCAGGCCCCAACGGCGGCATCGTTCGCGTCCGCCGGGCAGTCAAGGGCTGATCCGCCGCGCTGTCCGACGACAGCAAGCTTGGTCCCCTCTCAGGCGGGGCGGCTCTTCAACAGCTCGCCACGCAAGACCCGACGCATGATCTTGCCCGAGGCCGTGCGGGGCAGTGCATCGCGAAGGTGGACCGCAGAGACCTTGAAGAGCGGGTTGAGGTGCGCGCGAATGCGCCCCTGGAATGCGTGCGCCAGTTCGTCGGCGGTGGCCGCCGATCCGTGGCTTGGGACCACGAAAAGAACCAGCGCATCGGGCCCACCGCCCGGTTGAGGGATGGCGACCGCGGCCAATTCCTCGGCCCCGCCTTTCGCCAGGCAGGCCCGCTCGATCTCGGCAGAGCTGACCTTGATCCCACCCAGGTTCATGGTGTCGTCCACGCGGCCCATCGCCCGATAGAAACCGCCCGGCATGCGGGCCATGCGGTCCCCGTGGCGCCGAAGAGGCTGACCCTCAGGACCAGGCGGCATGCCCGCGAAGTAGACTTGGTGATGGTCGCGCTTGAGCAGCCGATTGCTGGACCCCAACATCGGTGGCAGCAAGGCCAGCTCGCCTTCGTCGGCAGCCAACGCTCCGCTGTCGTCGATCAGGACCAGGTCGGTCCCGACGGCCGGCGTCGAGAAGGTCGCCGGGGCTTGGGGCTGAAGCAGGCTGCCGGTGATGTAGCCACCGCCGATCTCGGTGCCGCCGCAGTACTCGATCACCGGACGATAGCCAGCCCTGGACATCAGCCACAGCATGTCATCGACCCGAGATGCCTCGCCGGTCGAGCTGAAGCAGCGAATCGTCGACCAGTCCAGTCCATCCACGGCCCCGCGCGCCCGCCACGCCCGGACCAGGCTGGGCACCACACCCAGCATGGTGACGCCCGTGTCCTGCACGAAGCGGCAGAAGCCGGCCGAGGAAGGATCCCCTTCATACAGGGCAATGGCCGCGCCGTTGAGCAGGCTGGCGTAGATCAGCCACGGCCCCATCATCCAGCCCAGGTTGGTCGGCCAGGCGACGATGTCTTGGGGCCTGATGTCATGGTGAACAAAGCCGTCGCCCGCCGCCTTGATGGGGGTGAGGTGGGTCCACGGAATCGCCTTGGGGTCGCCAGTCGTACCCGAGGAGAACAGGATGTTGCTGACGGCTTCGGCGTCAGCGACGTGGACCACGACGGGAGCGTCGAGATGCACCGCGCCCGCTGCGGCCAGGAAGTGCTCAAACGAGAGGTCCTGTGGCCGCAGTTCGACCTGTAGATCGGGGCCAGCGGCACACACGACGGCCCAGGGCGCGTCTGCATCCAACACGCGCTGGTAGAGCGGCAGCTTGCGGCCGCCCCTGGGGATGATGTCCTGGGTAAAGATGGCCTTGGCCTTGGAGATCGTGAGCCGCGTGCGGATCTGATCCGGCGCGAAGCTGTCGGCGATCGACACGACGGCGGCGCCAACCGCTACGATCCCCAGGTAGATCGCCACTGACCAGGGCGTCATGGGCATGTCGATCGCCACGGCATCGCCAGGCACGATCCCGCGGGCTCGCAGCGCGGCCGCCACCGCCGCCACGCGTCCCTGAAGTTGTCGACGCGTCCAACGGGTGGCGCGGCCCTGCTCGGACTCGCCGACCAGCACGAGATCATCGGGATCGCGACCGACAAAGCAGCTCTCCACGATGTTCAGCCGCATCCCGGGGAACCACCGGGCCCGCTCCGCGCCGTCCGAAAGATCCAGGGCCGTCGACGCCGGCACCCGCGCCACAATGCCCAGGCAGCCAAGCATGGCCTGCCAGAAGCTGCCGTCTGGAGCGACACTCCAGGCGTGAATCGCGGCCATGTCCAGACCGCGCCCCAGGCTGGCCAGGTTGGTGCCAGCCACCTGGGAATCGTCAGGGATCCACGCTGGAGCCGGGCCACGCACGGAGGCATCCCAGTCGCCGTAGCAAAGCGCCAGGGCTCGCTGGTGCAGCGCAAAACTGTACTGCGGACGAAGCAGCTCCATGCTGATCCGGCGCCAGGCCGCTGGTGCCTGCTGAGCCGTCGCCGGCAGCAGGGCCGCAAGCCGGGCCGAAAGATCCGCGGGCGCGCCCCACTGTGCGAGCTCGCTGGCGGTGGGCAGGGTGGAGAGGGCAGGCATGATTCCTCCGCGTGAGCGTGCCCTTATAGAGCTGAGGCCACGCGCACACCCTATTCGAGCCGGTAGTTCGGGCTCTCCTTCGTGATGGTCACGTCGTGTACGTGGCTCTCCTTCAGGCCCGCTGGCGTGATCCGCACAAAGCGGGCTTCTCGCTGCATGGTCGGTACGTCGGGGCTGCCCGTGTAGCCCATGGCCGCCTTGATCCCGCCGACGAGCTGGTAGAGGTTGTCGGCGATCGACCCCCGATGAGGCACACGGCCGACGATGCCCTCGGGCACCAGCTTGCGGGACTCGCCCTCGCGGTCTCCGCTCTCTTGAAAGTAGCGGTCGCTGGAGCCCGCCTTCATCGCGTCGACCGACCCCATGCCGCGGTAGGTCTTGTAGGCGCGACCCTGGTAGAGCACCAACTCGCCCGGGGCCTCGTCCGTGCCCGCAAAGAGCGAGCCGAGCATGACGGCGTCGGCACCGCCAGCGATGGCCTTGGCGACATCCCCCGAGAACTTGATTCCACCATCCGCGATGATGGTCTTGCCCAGGGAATGGGCAGCGGCCGAGCAATCTGCGACCGCGGTGAGTTGGGGCACGCCCACCCCCGCGACCACGCGGGTCGTGCAGATGCTGCCGGGACCGATGCCCACCTTGACGATGTCCGCCCCCGCCTCGACACAGGCCCGGGTGGCCGCTGCGGTCGCGACATTGCCGACCACCAGGATGACCTCCGGGTACGCGCTGCGCACCGCCGCCGCGGTGTCCAGGACCCCCTGCGAGTGCCCGTGGGCCGTGTCCACCACCAGCACATCGACGCCAGCCTCGACCAG
>JAADHA010000227.1 GCA_013152105.1 Oligoflexia bacterium
CGGGGCGGTGCGACTAAAATAGGGGAGTATGCCCGGCTCTGGAGTATACGAAGGGCTACGTGTTAATGTTCCAAGTAGAGTGCAGTGGGTGCAGTGATCGCCCCGCCACCGTCGCGGCGCCCCAAGGATAATACAGGATCTACAACAAGGCCGACCGGTGCATCGACACTGCGGTGCCTCATTTCGCCGAACGCCTGATAGACCAATTGGGTTACCCGAGCATCGCGCTAGGTGTTGCGTTGCACGACCGACTCATGGGCAACTATGTAGTCTCATTTCGGCCAACGCCGAGGCTAGCGCACCAAGCCCCGAAAGACCTCGGGCAGCCGCACGGGCAGGTGGTCCACGTCGTCCAGCAGTAGGTAGCGACCGGCACCGAAGATCGCGCGCAGGTAGTCCTCGGCGCCGTCGCTGGGGTCCATGCTGATGCAGTGTACATGCACATCTTGGCGGCGGGCTTCGTGTACGGCCATGGCCGTGTCCGCAATACCGTAGCTGCCCCGGTACTGTCCGCGATCCTCGGGCTTGCCGTCGCTGAGCACCAGCAGGATCCGGCGCTGCTGTGGCTGGCTGCCCAGGCTCCAGGTGGCGTGGCGGATGAAGGCGCCCATTCGCGTGGCGCCGCCGGGTCTCAGGTTGCCCAGGCGCTTGAGCACAGCGTCATCGTAGCGGTCTTCCCAGCCCTTGATGCGCTGCCAGGCGCAGGCCAGCGGTCCCTGGTTGGAGAAGCCGTAGAATGCGTGCGGGTAGGCGAGCACCCGCAGGCCCTCGCTGAACAGGACCAGGGCTTCCTGCTCTTTGTAGATGATCTGGCCCTGGGTGCTGCCCGAGAGGTCGACCATGGTGAGGATCGCGGTCTCTTGACGCTGGCGCTGGAAGCGCTTGTACCAGTCGACCTTGGGCGAGAAGCCGGCCTGGATGTCGGCCATCGCGGCGACGGCCCGGTTCAGGTCGATCTCGGTGCCGTCCGACAGGCCGTGTACCCAGCGCTCTTCCACCCGCAGGGCGGCGAACTGACGACGGATCCGGCTGATCTGGGGCTGGTTGGCGGCCACGATGCGCTGGTAGCTTTCCAGTGGGCCGCTGGATGCGGGCTCTTCGGTGACCCGAGTCGCGGCCACGATGGTTCGGCCGTGGGCCGCGTCGTATTCGTCATACTGGCGGCCATCGTCCGGGTCGGGCCGAGCCTGGATTTCGTTGGTGATCAGGTCGGGCCTGCCTGAGACGCTGCCTGAGACACTGCCAGATGCCAGCCCGGGACGCATGGCCCGCTTGAGCTTTTCCTGGATCCCGGTGGCGCCCTTCTTGTTGCGGATCGAGCGGATCAGCGCCCGCAGCGGCTTGTTGCCCCGCTGCCACTCCTGTTCATAGGCCAGGTCACGCTGCAAGTCGTCGAGGATCCATTCGGGCCGCAGCACGCCCGCCACGTAGGGCAGGGGAGGTGGACCCAGGCGCAGGCGACGGTACTCTTCGCGCAAGCGCTGGGCTTGGCCGGTCAGCACCAGGGGCGCGCCCTTCAGACCGACAGGCGTGCCCAGATCGAGCTGGTCGACGGCGTCCATCGCGGCCAGCGCGACGTGGCCTTGGGCGGTGGGTCCGGGTGGCGGTCGGTCGTCCTGGGCGAAGCGGAGCAGGCCCCGGTAGAGCGGGCGAAAGGCCCCGGGCATGCCGTTCTTGGGCACCTCGGCCAGGTTGACCCGCATGATGCCGGCCTTGGGCAAGAGGGGCAGGGCGGCGAAGTCGGTGGCGATGCCGGGGTAGCGGGCGGACCAGAAGCGGATCACCAGGCGGGTCGCCAGTAGATGCCAGGCGTTGCGGTAGACCCAGTCGGCGTGGACCCGGGCCAGGAAGCGCTCGCTGTCGAGCAGGCCGAGGCGCAAAAAACCAGCCTGGATCATGGCCATGCAGCGGAAGAGCAGGCGATCTTCGTCGGGCTGCTCGGGCGCGGGCACGGCGCGAGGCAGGTAGATGTCGCGGGTGTCGGTGCAGGCCGGGTCGTTGACGGCGATCTCGATGTCCAGGCCGCTGACCATGCGCAGCCAGGCCGAGAGGGGCCGTGCCACCGCTTCAAGGGGCAGGCCGACGTCGCTGCCATCGGTGAGCTGACGCTTGACGGTGCCCATCAGGAAGGCGGCGAGCAGGGCCTGTTCGGCCTCTTCGTCGGTCTCGGCCGCGATGACCGCCCGCGCCGCATCACCGTACTCGTCCAGGGTGGCCTGGTCCGCGTCCTTCGGAGTGGGTGGCCAGGTCGGAGCGCCCATCAGCCCAACACGCTCCGCAGCAGCTCGCGCAGGCTCTTGGTCATCTCGGTGTCATCGGTGAGGCTGCCGACCAGCGTGGCCTCGCAGGCCTCAGCCAGCGAGAGCCCGCCCTTGAGCAACTGCCCGGCGTAGACCAGCAGGCGGGTGCTGGCGCCCTCTTTCAGTCCGTGGCTTTTCAGTTTGCGTGTGGCGCAGCCCAGCTCGACCAGGCGGGTGGCTGCGGCCGCATCGCAGCCGCTCTCGCGGGCGACGATCTCGGCCTCGATCTCGGGGGCCGGGTAGTCGAAGCTGAGGCTGACGAAGCGCTGCCGGGTGCTCTCCTTGAGTTCGCGCGTGACCGACTGGTAGCCGGGGTTGTAGGAGATCACGATGAGGAAGCTGTCGGGTGCTGCGAGTTCTTCACCGGTGCGGTCCAGGGGCAGGACCCGCCGGTCATCGGTCAGCGGGTGGAGCACGGTCATCACGTCGCTGCGGGCCTCGACGACTTCATCGAGGTAGACGATGGCACCCTCGCGCACGCCGCGGGTGAGGGGACCGTCCCGCCAGACGGTTTCGCCGCCCTCCAGCATGAAGCGCCCGGTGAGGTCGGCGGCGGCCAGGTCTTCCTGACAGGCGACGGTGATCAGGGGCTGGCCCAGCTTGGCGGCCATGTAGCGCACAAAGCGCGACTTGCCGCAGCCAGTCGGCCCCTTGAGCAGCACGGGCAGCTTGAGCCGGGCCGCGGTCTGGAAGACTTCGATCTCGTTGTGGGTCGGCCGGTAGTAGGGCAATTCGAGAGGCGGCTTGGACATGGTTCCAGTGCGGCTTGGAGTGAGGCTTGGGGGGACGCGTGAGGTGCTGGGCGAGGGCGCGGCGCGGCGCGGGGACTGTAGCCCGCAGGGTCGCGGTTGGGGCGCTCAGTGAAACACCCGTTCCTGCCAGGAGGGGGCCAAGCTGCTGTCGACCGGCATGCTCATCCCTGGGTAGGCGGGGTGGGTGCGCACCATCAGGATCCAGAAGAAGAAGAACACGGCGTAGAGCAGGCCCAGGGTGCGTGGCGTCGGCACGACTCGTCGAAGCTGGATCGCGGCCACGCCGCACATCATCAGCCAGGTGCCGTGAAAGAAGACTTCAGGTTTGGCGACGCGCCAGAAGCCGGGCACCACCGCGCGAACGGCCATGTAGACCGGGTTGTTGACGCCAGGCAGGATCTGTGGACCCAAGGACAGCAGAAAGAGCACGCCGCCCGTGAGCACGGCGAAGCGCACCCGACCGTCGCGGCGGCGCTTCCAACTCCCGAAGATGGCCAGACCGACGACGACCATGTTCAGGGCGCGCCAGATCTCCAAGCGGTTCCAGCGCAGAGGGACCAGGGTGAAGCTGTCCAGGGCCGCGCGCTTCCACAAGAAGAGCTCGGGATCGCCCAGGCTGGGCCCGCTGTGGAGCATCAGCCACTGCTGGAGTGCGAGGGGCGCGACCAGGGCGGTGGCGGCCGCACAGGCCAGGCCGACGGCACGCGCTCGTGCGGCCGAGAGCCCATCCGCGTCACCGCCGGTCTGGGAACGGGAGTCGCGCATGGCAGTCCACAGCGTGGCCACCAAGGCGCAGGCCCCGATCACCGCCCCGACCAGGGCCAGGTACAGGTTGTTCCAGGCCGTCAGGGTGAAGATCACCGCGCTGATCCACGGCCAAGGGCCAGCGCGTGGTGCGCGCGCCCAGGACCGGTACAGGGCCCAGCAGTACAGGGCCAGCCAGAAGATGGCGGCCTTCTCGATGGTGTACCAGTTCAGATCACGAAACACATGCAGGCCCATGCCCCAGGCAAAGGCCAGGACCAGGGCGGTGCGCCCGTGGCCGCACAGATCGCGCAGCAGCAGCCAGGCCGCCCACCAGGCCAGCGCCGGGTAGAGCAGGCCCTGGGCGTTGAAGGCGCCAAACGGGGTCAGGAACAGGTCGAATGCCTGGGTCAGCCACAGGTGCCCTGTCTGGACACCGATCAGGTGAGCGGCGGGGTCTCCCATCGACAGGAAGGGGTGGAAGAGCATCCGCTGGTGTACACCTTCCAGGTAGAAGAGCAGGCTTCCTTCCTTGTCGATCGTCGGGTAGGAGCCGTAGACATAGGTGTCGAGAAACCACGCCAGGGGCATGGTCAGGATCACGACCTGACCCAGGATGAAGCTGGCGGCCCGGGCCGCCTGGGGTGGGCGTCGCCACCAGGCCAGCGCGGTGAGACTGACGCCAATCAGCAGGCAAGCGAGGTAGGCCCCCGGTCGGTCCACCAGCTCGACTGGAGCGATGATCTGGCGCGGATCGGGTGGCGGACCGTACACATCCTCACGCTAAGAGATGACCATGCCGACATCCAGCCCACACCGGTCAAGGCTTGATCCCGCGTTGCTGGAGTTGGCCAGCGGTGCGCTCGGAGCGCGGTCCAGCCGGGCGCTACTCGCCTGGTATCAGGCCCATCATCGCAGTCTGCCCTGGCGCCCCGAGGCCGTGGATCTGCGTGACCCCTACCGCACCTGGCTCTCGGAGATCATGCTCCAACAGACGCGGGTCGAGACGGTCGTGCCCTACTTTCATCGCTTCCTGGCACGCTTCCCGACGGTGGACGCCCTGGCCCTCGCGCCGCTCGACGATGTGCTCGCGGTCTGGTCGGGGCTTGGCTACTACAGTCGCGCCAGGAACCTGCACGCGGCTGCCCGACTTGTCGCGGCCGCCGGGTCCTTTCCCGACACCCTGGTGGGCTTGCGGGCCCTGCCCGGCGTCGGCGCCTATGTCTCAGGCGCGGTGGCCAGCATCGCCTTTGGGCTGGACGCCGCGGCGGTGGATGGCAACGTCGAGCGCGTGCTCAGCCGGCTCTTTGCCTACCGCGGGCCACGGTCAGGTGTCCATCGGCTGGCCAGCGCGATGCTGCCTTCGGGGCAGGCGGGCGACTTCAACCAGGCCCTGATGGACCTGGGCAGCAGCGTGTGTACGGCGCGCAGCCCCTCGTGCCCGGCCTGCCCCTTGGAGACCGACTGCCGCGCGCTGGCCGCGAAGAGAATTGATCAGTTTCCCCTGAAGAAGACCCGGCGGAGCGTGCCCCAGCGCGACGCCCTCGCCGTCGTGCTGTGGCGAGGCCAGCGGGTGCTGCTGGCGCGCC
>JAADHA010000566.1 GCA_013152105.1 Oligoflexia bacterium
AGGCGCCCGCCGCCCGTCAGGCGGCGAAGATGGGGGGGAGGGCCCGTGTCGGGCCCGGACAGGGGGGGAAGAATCTGTCTTCCCCCCAAAAGAAGCCGTGCGTCTGACCCCCTTCATGCGCCTACTCCAGCGTGGCAGTCATGTCCGTATGGACGCCGCTCTGGTCCCGGTCGACGACCACATCGGTGAGCGTGAGGCCCTGGATTTCAGGTACCGGAAAGCTGATATTGCCGAGCAAGGCCAACATCGTGTCCAGCGGCAGCATCTCTTCGACGAGCTGCGTGACCGCCTCGTTGCTGGCCCCCCAGTCGCTCTCTCGCACCATCAGGGACAGGTTCACATCGCCCATATCCAGCGCGATCTCGCCCGAGTCGTAGAGCAGATCGATGCCGACGAAGGCGGTCACCGCCAGCTTGAGGTGGCTTCCCAGTTCGCCCCCAGGGGTGTCGATGCTCACCATCAGCTCGGCGATCTGTACCTGGACATGGCCGTCCTTCTCGACCATCACCGGGGGGAGATCGGCGGAGACGCTGATCGTGCCCTCTTCGGCGTGCAGGGGGGTCAGCAGGAAGGGCTCCAGGCTGCCGTCATAGGTCGACAGCTCCAGGTTGAGCAGGCCCGCGCTCCAGGCTTCGTACAGCATGCGGTTGAGCAGGTCGTCGCTGATCGCGGCCGCCATGTCCACGCTGCGGTCGACCGAGGGATCGGCCGGGTCGCTGGCCAGTACGCCTTGGCCACTGACGCCCGTGTCCGGCATGTCCACCGCCATGTCCAGGCCCAGCTCCACGCCGTCCCCGTCCACATCGACCCGGGTGATGTCGGCGGCGACCGTCAGCGGTGTGCCCATCAGCTTGGTCTCAAAGGACAGATCCAGGCCGGCCAGGGCGCTGTCGATCAAGGCCGGGACCTGATCCTGGACCGCGGCCACCACCTGATCCTCGATGGTGGAGCGAAGCGTGTCGACCAGGATGTAGGACTCGATGTCGCCCGGCAGCAAGCTGGTGTCGTAGCCGAAGCCGACCAGATCCACCGAGACATCCGTGATGGTCGCCGTCACCATGCCGTCCTGGGCACCCAGGGTCACCGTGCCGACGATATCGGCCGAGGTGGCCCACATCAGGACATCGGTGTCGAAGTCGACGCCAACCACATCACCCTGGGCCTGGGCGTCCACGTACAGGTCGGGGATGGACCCGGACAGTTGGAGCACGCCGTTGGCCGGAGTCACGGCCAGAGCGGGGGTCGAGAACGTGATCTGGTCCACCGAAGCGGCGATGGTGACCGCGTCCCAGCCCCAGATGCCGTAGGTGTCCTCATAAATGGGATTCATGGCGGTCACGGCGTCGTTGAGCGCGGTCTGGTCCAGCATGCCGCCGACCATGTCCATCAGCGTGTCCAATCCACCTTGGTTGAGGCGCACCACCGCGGCTTCGGCCACCGCACCCGTGGCGCTGTCGAATTCACCCGCCAGCACCCCATGGCGCGCATAGAGTTCATCGCCATTGGTGGCCGTGCCCTGGGCCTCGACCACGTTGACGCCACGGTCCAGGCTGACCTGCCCCGCGAAGCTGCCCCCCGCATCCATGGTCGCCGCGACGCCGTTGACCTGCACCGAGCGGACTTCCTGTACCTGGCCCGAGACCGGTGTAGCCCCGATCGGCAGCCAGGCCCCCGCCGCTGGGGAGGTGAGCTCCAACGAGGGCTCCACCAGGGTGCCGGTGTCCGCACTTGCGTCCTTTTTGCACCCCACACCCAGCAGTGGAACAGCGGCCAGACCGACGACGCAGCCGACGAAGGGGATGCCACGCATGCTTCACTCCGGGGATCAGGTGCGAGTGTAGCAAGTGCCCGGTACTCGGGCCATCAGCAAGCTCTCAGGGTCGTTGTTCACCGGCATGTCGCACGTGAAATGCAGGGTCGGGCTGTGTCTCGACCAGGGTGGGATGTCGGCCAGGCGGCAGACCGCTAGCAAAGCCGATAGCCCGGGTGCGTTGACGGTCTGGACCGGGCCGCCACTCTGCACCGAAACTCACTGGGAGTGCTGCATGCCCATCCTCCTCGCCCGCAAGCCGCTCCTCTCGCTTGGCGTCGTGGCGCTTCTCCTCGCGACTCCGGCTGCCGCGCAAGACACAGCACCCGACGCCGCTGCCCGGACCCTCGAACCCGCGGCCCAGGTCTCGATCCCCTTCGAAAAGTACCAGCTCGACAACGGCCTGACCGTCATCCTCAGCGAAGACCACTCGATCCCCTTTGTGCGGGTCAACATCTGGTACCACGTGGGATCCAAGGACGAAGTCAAAGGCCGCACCGGCTTCGCGCACCTCTTCGAGCACCTGATGTTCCAGGGCTCAGAGCACATGAACGACGACTACTTCGTCCCGCTCCAGCCCATCGGCGCCCAGGTCAACGGCTCGACCACCACCGACCGCACCAACTTCTTCGAGGGTGTGCCCAGCGACCAGCTTCCCCTGGCCCTGTGGCTGGAGAGCGACCGCATGGGCTGGCTGCTGCCGGCGCTGACCCAGGAAAAACTGGACAACCAAAAAGAGGTCGTCCGCAACGAGCGGCGTCAAAGCTACGAAAACCGCCCCTACGGCGAAGTGGGGATCTGGCTCAACGAGAACCTCTACCCCGAAGGACACCCCTACCACACGCCCACCATCGGCCGGCACGCCGACATCGAAGCCGCCACGATGGACGATGTCCGCGCCTTCTTCAACACCTGGTATGTCCCCAACAACGCCAGCCTGGCCATCGTCGGAGACTTCGATCCCAGCCAGGCTCGCCTGTTGGTCCAGCGCTACTTTGGTGACATTCCCCGAGCAGCCACCCCCCATCCCGTCCTGACCCAGGACCTGCCCGACGACTGGCTACAGACCGAAAAGGTGATCGAGAAGACCGACGACGTGCCGCAGTCCAAGGTCTGGGTGGCGTGGCTCTCACCCAAGCTCTTCGCCGACGGCGACGCCGATCTGGACGTGCTCTCCAGCGTCCTCTCGGATGGCAAGGACAGCCGGCTGTACCAGGACCTGGTGAACGACAAGCAGATCGCCAAGTCCGTCCAAGCCTACCAGGCCAGCGCACTGCTCAGCAGCGAGTACATCATCGAAGCCACCGCGGCCGAGGGACATGACACCCAGGAGATCGTGGACGAGATCGACGCGCTCCTCGACCAGATGCGCGCCGAGGGTCCCACCCAGGACGAAGTGAATGTCGCCAAGATCAACTGGCGGGTGCGCTTCTTCCAGGGCCTGCAGACCATCGGCAGAAAGGCCGACCTGCTCAACAGCTACTACACCTGGACGGGCGACCCCGGTTTCATCGACCAGGATCTCCAGCGCTATCTCGACGTCACTCCAGCCAGCGTACAGGCCGCGGCTGTGAAGTGGTTGCCACCGCACAAGCGGGTCGTGCTCCACGTTCGTCCCGAGTCTTCCAGTACAGAACCCTCCAGCACCGAACCCTCCAGCACTGAAGGAGGTGCCCAGTGAGCGCCACCATCGCGGCCTTGCTCCTGTCCAGCCTGGTGGCCTGCGGACCCAAGCAGGCACCTCAACCGGTCGTCGACCCCCGCATGACCCAGCCCCAGCCGCTGGCGCCCCGTCCCTTCCAGCTCGCGGATGCGGTCGAGGGCACGCTGTCCAATGGGCTCAAGGTAGAAGTCGTAGAGAACCACGAAGTACCGCTGGTCTACGTCAACATCGCGTTCAAGGCCGGAAGCTGGACCGATCCGGTCGGCAAGCCCGGCCTGGCCAGCGTCACGATGGACATGCTCAACGAGGGCGCTGGTGGCATGACCGCGGCAGAGCTGTCCGCCGCCGCTCGCAAGCTCGGGGCTACGGTCGGATCCAGCGCGGGCCTGGACGGGGCCACGGTCAGCGCAGGCGCGCTCAAGGACAAGATCCCCGACACGCTGCACCTGATGGCCACCGTGTTGCTGCACCCCGACTTCCCGCAGACCGATTGGGAGCTGATGCGAAAGAAGCGCCTGCAGGACCTGGCGGCATCACGCAACGACCCAGGCAGCATCGCCGCGCGCACCTGGAGCGTGCTGAGCTTCGGCAACAAGTACGCCGGTCACCTGACGACCGAGGCCGCCTACCAGGCCATCACCACCGACGATATGGGCACCTGGTACCAGGACTATATCGCTCCGCGCCACGCCATCATCACCGTCGGTGGCGACACCACCCTCGCCGAGATCCAGCCCCTGCTCGAAGAGGCATTCGGCGCATGGGACAACCAAGGCGTCGATCTGCCCCCTCTGCCCACCGCAAGCGAACTCCCCAAGCAAGGCGAGACCCGGATCTTCCTGGTCGACAAGCCCGGTGCCGCGCAGTCCGTGCTGCGGGTCGGTCGCTTTGTGGACAGCCGCAAGGACGACGACTACTGGGCCTTCAAGCTGGCCAATATGGCCATGGGCGGAATGTTCACGGCGCGGATCAACATGAACCTGCGCGAGGACAAGGGCTGGACCTACGGCGCCAGGGCATGGACCGACGACAACTACCTGCCCAGCCGCTGGACAGTTGGCACCAACGTCGTCACGCCCAAGACCGCCGACTCGGTCAGCGAGATCCTGCGCGAACTGAAGGACTCCGAAGCCGACCGCCCGATCACCCAGCAAGAGATCGACAACGGCCGAGGCTATCTGCTCGGGACCTGGCCGGTGCGCTTCGAGAACCCCGGCGCCCTGATGGCGGCGACCGTCGGAATCTGGCGCTATGACTTGCCAAGTGACTGGCTCAAGAACACACCGGACGCCATCCGCGCGGTCACCCTCGACCAGGCCAGCGCCGCGTGGTCCAAGTACATCGACCCCGACCAACTCGACATCCTGGTGGTCGGCGACGCGGCCACGGTGCGCGAGGGCCTGACTGCGCTGGGCCTGCCCATCGTCGACATGCTGCCCGACGGAAAGCCAGCCCCGCGTTAAGGCGGCGCCCCCAGCGACGGGAGCAGGCATGGGCATACAGAGCAAGGTCATCTGGATGGACGGCGAGCTCGTCCCCTACGCCGACGCCACGGTCCATGTGCTCAGCCACACGCTGCACTACGGCCTGGGTGTCTTTGAAGGCATCCGTAGCTACCGCCAGACCGGCGGGGGCGGCGGCGTCTTCAAGCTGGACGAGCACATTCGCCGCCTCTGCGACAGCGCCAAGATGTGCCGCATCGATCTGCCCTTCAGCTTCGAGCAGATCCGGGACGCCTGCATCGAGACCTTGCAGGCCAACGACTTCGACGAAGCCTACATTCGACCGATCGTCTACCTGGGCATGGGGGCCATGGGCCTGGGCGCAAGGGGCAACACCGTACACGTCGGCATCGCCACATGGGAGTGGGGGGCCTACCTGGGAGACGAAGGTCTTAACGACG
>JAADHA010000524.1:0-1191 GCA_013152105.1 Oligoflexia bacterium
GACCACCCTCCTGCTTGCCCTCTCCCTGTGCACCCGGGCACTGGGCTCGGCACCCTCGTGGGCCAACTCCAACCTGCCGCTGCCCCAGACGCCTCACGCTGATTTCGTCGACCAGATCGGCGATGTCCGTCCGGCCTGGCGCGACCAACTCAAGCCGCTCCCCCCGGTGGAGGCGCCGCTCCCTCCGTCCACGAACCGAGCGGCGGTGTATGGCTACCATGCCTACTGGGGTGTAGACCCGACCACGCTCGACTTCGCCCGCCTCACCCATCTGGCCATCTTTGGCGTGGTCCTGAACACTGACGGCAGCCTCTCCTACACCAGCCGGTGGACCGATGTGGCCCCCACCGTCGTACCCCTGGCCCACGCCGCGGGTACGCGTGTCCATGTCACCCTCATCGCCTTCTCGGACGCCGAGCAGAGCGCGGTCCTGCCCTCGGCCAGCCGGCGCGCGACGACCATCGCGGCCTTGGTGGCCCTGGTCGAGGACTACGATGGTGACGGCGTGAACCTGGACATCGAGGGGCTCTCCAGCGCCTACAAGGACGACCTGGTCACCTTCACCCAGGAACTCAAGGCCGCCCTGCCCGCGGGCCAGGACGATGTCTACCTGGCGACGCCGGCCGTCGACTGGGACGGCGCCTTTGACTACGATCAGCTCTGCGCCGCCGCCGATGGCCTGTTCATCATGGGCTACGGCTTTCACTGGTCGGGCAGCAACCCCGGTCCCATCTCGCCGCTCTACGGCAGCAGTCTCTGGTCGGACTACGCCCTGGACTGGAGCGTGGCGGACTACCTGGCCTACGGGGCCTGGCCCGACTGCATCATCATGGGCTTGCCGATCTACGGCTACGAGTGGCCCAGCAGCAGCCCCTCGACCGTACCAGGGACTTCCAGCGGCACCGGCAGCGCCGTCCTGATGAGCAGCGCGGTGGCGATCGCTGCCGACGAGGGGCGGCAGTGGGACGCCATCACCCACACGCCCTACGTGATTCGCAGCGACAGCCAGCTCTGGTATGACGACACGGACAGTCTGGGCGACAAGATCGCCTGGTCCATGGATCAGGACCTTCAGGGCATCGGCTTCTGGGCCCTGGGCTACGAGGGAGATGACCCCGACTTCTGGGACATGGTCGAGACCGAGACCAGCCTGGGCGACGGCGGCAGTTCCACGGACACTGGCAGCGCCAC
>JAADHA010000524.1:1294-6656 GCA_013152105.1 Oligoflexia bacterium
CCCGGCACGCGCACCTCGCTGAGGGCCACTGGCTGCACCGCCACGGCCGGTTCACCAGCGCCCAGTGGGGCACTGATGGTCGGTCTCCTCGCCGCCCTTGCCGCCACCACGCGGCGACGACGGCGAAGAAGCGTCAGGCCACGCGGCGACGAAGCCCCAACAGCCCCGCCAGGATCAGCACGCCGCTAGCCCCAAGCTTGCCCCCGCCGGACTGACAGCCTCGGCAGGTCCCCTGTTCGGATGTGCTGAGGTCGGGACGCCCGCCCGTGTCATCGCCGCTGCCGTCGTCGGGCTGGAGGGGTTCCGCCGCGCACGCCAGCGCTGAGGCTTCGCTCTTGTCCCCCGCGCCACCGCGCTGCACGGCGACGAAGCAACGGCCCCAGGCGTTGCCCACCATTCCACGCACGGAGAGATCCTGGGCGCCGCCCTCAGCACCGACAGGGTGGACGAAAACCAGGTGCCAGGTGTCCTCCAGGGACTGCGCCCGGTACAGCGCGATCACACCCAGCTCGTCGGGATCGGCCTGGCCCGGTTCCAGCTTCAGGCTGAAGGTCCGTACCTGGTCCCAGTCACAGGCGGCGTCTCCCAGCCCCGCGGTGTCGGTGGCGCTGACCACGGTGACCGTCGGCTCCGAAGCCACCGGCTCGGACAGCGTGTCGGCAACCGTGAAGACCGTGCTGGCTCCATAGTCCTCACCACCCAGCTTGTGCACGACATCCAGGCGGTAGGTCGCACCCGGCAGCAGGACCTGGTCCGGTGTCAGGGTCAGCAACAGGCGACTGTCCGCCAGGTCACTGCCCTGCCAGCTCTCCCACGCCACCCCGAAAGCGACGTCCTGGCCGTTGTGGAGCAGACTCAGTCCGAAGTCGTCCGAGCTGCTGTCCCCGTTCCCGATGAGAACCCGCAACACGGCGTCCTGGGGGACCGCCAAGGCGCCGTCAGCGGGCCGGGTCCAGATCACCTTCGAGTAGTCCGGCGTGCAGGCCCGGGCCGGCGTCTCCAGCGACACCGCGAGTGCTGTCGCCACAGACATCGACAGCGCGGGGAGCAGCAGGGAGAGCAGCAGACTCGCCAGCTTCATTAGCGACCCGGGGAAGGTGCAACAGATAGCACGAGGTGCGCCCCACCCGCCCGTCGCATTGACGTTCGCGCCTCAGCGTGCGATGAAGTGTCCTCGGAACGTGTGCGCACCGAACGATGCCGCTGCCCAAAGCAGCCGCCGGTGCGAAAGCTGCCGACCCCAATCTTCGCGGAATCCACAGCATGACCGAGCGCTCACCCAAGCCCCCTGTCGACAGGACCGGGCTCGGGAGCGACCTCGCTCTCCCCTTCAACCCGCATCATCCGGGCCTTTTTCGCAGGCGACCGCTTGGCACCGCTGCGCGCGCAGAAGCCGCCAGCCAGTCCGACGCCTTGCAAGCGACGGCCCACCGGAGCAACTCTTGGGACACGAGATCATCGTCAACCGCACGGGGAGGGAGACCCGCCTCGCGGTCATGAAGGACGGGCAGCTCGGCGAGCTGCACATCGACCGAGGAGACAAGCACGGCGCCGTCGGCAATGTCTACCTGGGCCGCGTCGTGCGGGTACTCCCCGGCATGCAGGCCGCCTTTGTCGAGATCGGTCTGGAGCGCGCCGCGTTCTTGTACGCCGGCGACATCTACCCCGAGTTCCTCGAAGACGGCGCCGCTGAGACCAAGGAGCCCGACGACCCCGAGATGACGGTCGCCGAGAGCACTCCCTCCAGCAAGCCGCGCAGTGGCCACCCTCCGATCCAGGACCTGGTCAAGGAAGGCCAGGAGATCCTCGTCCAGGTGGCCAAGGACCCGATCAGCACCAAGGGTGCGCGGATCACGACCCACATCACCCTGCCCGGTCGCTACGTGGTCTTCATGCCAACGGTCAACCACGTGGGCATCAGCCGCCGGATCGACCGCGACAAGGAACGCCGCAAGCTGCGGGACTTCGTCGAGAAGAACCGGCCCCCAGGCGCCGGCTTCATCGTGCGCACGGTCTGCAAGGGCAAGCCCCTGGCCGAAGTCAAGCAGGACATGGACTACCTGATCGCGACCTGGGACCACATCCAACAAGGCCGCGCCACGGCCAAGGCCCCCAAGTGCATCCACGCCGACCACGGCCTGGTGCTGCGGGTCGTGCGCGACGCCTTCAACGAGACCATCGACCGCATGGTCATCGACGACCGGGACATCTTCAACCGGGTCCAGGGCTTCATGGCCGACTTCATGCCGGCCTTGCGGGACCGCGTGCAGCTCTACCGCGGCCAGGACCCGATCTTCGACACCTTCGGGATCGAGACCGAGATCAGCCGCAGCATCGGTCACAAGGTGTGGCTGAAGTCCGGTGGCTACCTGGTGATCGACCACGCCGAAGCCCTGACCGCCATCGACGTGAACTCGGGGAAATTCGTCGGAAAGTCCAGCCTGGAAGAGACCACCCTGGCCATCAACCTTGAAGCGGCCAAAGAGATCGTCTACCAGCTTCGCCTGCGCAACATCGGTGGCATCATCATCCTCGACTTCATCGACATGGACAAGGCCGCCAACCGTGAACGCGTCTACCGCACGCTCGAAGAAGCCCTGCGCATCGACCGCGCCCGGACCAATGCCCTGAAGATCAGCGACCTGGGCCTGGTCGAGATGACGCGAAAACGGGTGCAAGAGAACCTGGTCCAGAGCATCAGCGAGACCTGCCTGTACTGCGACGGCCGCGGCACCACCCGCAGCCGCACGACGGTGGTCTACGACATCCTGCGCGAAGTCCAGCGCGAATCCAACCGCCACAAGCAGGCCGAGACCATCTACGTAAACGCCCACCCCGTGGTCGCGGATCTGCTCTACGGGGCCGAATTTGACGGCCTGGCGGACCTGGAGAAGCGCATCGCCAAGCGCGTCGTGGTGCGCGCCATGGGCCACTTCCACCTCGAACGCTACGAAGTCTATGCCCGCTGAACCAGCGGTACCGACCCGACGCCGGACCTCCCCCGCGGTAGTCTGCGCTCATGTCCGTGTCGGGTGACCAGACCCTTGAAGGCGAATTGGTCCGCCTCAGCTACTCCAACAAGGACGGGAGCTGGGCGGTCGGCCGCCTGCGCGTCGCGGGCGGAACCGAAGTCCCGACCGTCGGCCCGATCGGACACGTCACGGAAGGGCAGCACGTCAGCCTGACCGGGCGGTGGATCGAGCACGCCACCTACGGGCGCCAGTTCAAGGTCTCCAGCGTGTTGGTCGAGGACCCGCGCACCCTGCGTGGACTGGAGCGCTACCTGGCCAGCGGCGCGGTCCACGGGCTGGGCGAGACCTTCGCGGCCCGCATCGTCGACCAGTTCGGGCTGGACACCTTGCGGGTCATCGCCGAGGAGCCGCACCGCCTGCTAGAAGTGCAGGGTATCGGCAAGAAGCGCCTGGCCCAGGTCAAGGCCCAGTGGGTCCGCGAGCGTGCCAACCGCGAGGTGATGGCCAGCCTTCGAGGCTACGGCCTGGGAGCGGCCCTGGCCATCCGCATCGTCGACCGCTGGGGCAAGGACGCCCCCGCCATCGTGGCCCGCGAGCCCTACCGCATGTGCGCCGAGATCCGCGGGATCGGCTTCCGCACCGCGGACGCCATCGCCCGCGAGAACGGCATCCCCAAGGACGATCCAGGGCGCGCCGAGGCCGCGCTGATCCACCTGCTCCGCGAGGCCGAGGGCCAGGGCCACTGTTTCTTGCCCAAAGGAGAATTGCTGACCCGCGCCGAGAAGCTGGATGTGCCCGCCGAGCAGGGGATCCCCGCCCTGGACCGCATGGCCCTGCAGGGTCACGCCATCGTCAACAAGGGCCTGGACCCACAGCGCGACCCGGTCTACCCGCCCGATCTGGCCCAAGCCGAGCTGTTCGTCGCCCGCACCCTGGCGCGGCTGGCCCGTCCCCAGGACAACCCGGTGCGCAAGCAACGGGTACGCCAGGCCATCGAGCGCGCTCAGCGCGGGATCGGTCTGGAACTGTCGCCCGGACAGGTCGACGCCGTGGCCCTGGCCCTGAGCCACGGGGTCTGCGTGATCACGGGTGGGCCGGGAACCGGCAAGACCACCATCGTCCGCATACTGGTCGAGGCCGCCCGTGACCTGGACGAGGATCTGCGCCTGGCCGCCCCCACCGGCCGCGCGGCCAAGCGCCTCTTCGAAGCCACGGGAGCCCAGGCCAAGACCATCCACCGCCTGCTGGAATTCAACGGCCGCACCGGCACCTTCACCCGCGACCTGGACGAACCCATCGACGGAGACGGCGTGCTGGTGGACGAAGCCAGCATGGTCGACCTGCGCCTGATGCAGTCCCTGCTGCGGGCCCTCCCCGACGGCGCACGCCTGGTGCTGGTCGGAGACGCGGACCAGCTCCCCAGCGTCGGGGCGGGCCGGGTGCTGGCCGATGTCATCGCCGCGGGCATCGTCCCCGTGGCCACCCTGCGCGAGGTCTTCCGCCAGGCCGCCGGCAGCGGCATCGTCCGCAACGCCTGGCGGATCAACAGCGGGCAGCCTCCCATCTCGGCCGAGCGAGACGCCACCGCCCCGGCTGGCGCGGCGCGGGACTTCTTCCTGGTGGACCGCGACCACGTCAACGACGCCCGCGCCACCTTGCTCGAGATCGTCTCCAAGCGCCTGCCTCGCCTGTCCTTCGACCCGCTGCGCGATGTGCAGGTCCTGACCCCCATGCACAGCGGCCCGCTGGGGACGGTGGCCCTCAACCAGGCCCTGCAAGCCCTGCTCAACCCCACGGGGCCACAATTGACGCGCGGGGACAAGATCCTGCGGGTCGGGGACCGCGTGCTCCAGGTCCGCAACAACTACGACCTGGACATCTTCAACGGCGACGTCGGCCGGGTCGTGACCGCCACCTCCAACGGCGTAGTCATCGACTTCGGCGACCCCGACGATCCCAATGAAGTGGCCATCACGGGGCAGGCCCTCCGCGACATCGAGCTGGCCTACGCGATCTCGATCCACAAGAGCCAGGGCAGCGAGTACCCCGCGGTCGTCATCGCCCTGCACCGCGCCCACCGCATCATGCTGCGCCGCAACCTGCTCTACACCGCCGTCACGCGGGCCCGGCGCTTCTGCTGCATCGTCGGCGCGCCCTGGGCGATCAGGACGGCCTGCCAGCAGAGCGGCGGGGACGAGCGTTGGACCCGCCTGGCCGAGCGGCTGGTCGACGAGGGTGGCGGCGGCTGAGACACCAGCATGGGCGTCGCCTCAGCTCGAGCGCGACAGGCGGGGGAAGCGCGCTCGGATCGCCGCGGTCCAGGACGCCGGGGGAGCCCTTCGAGGTAGATCGTCCCGTGATGCCACCGACCAGCGCGAGGCTGCGTCTGG